>JAFXSU010000316.1 GCA_017525435.1 Victivallales bacterium | reverse complement strand
TGAGGAATGAGGAATGGTTGTGCGACTGCCCGCAACAGCCGGCAGTAATGAGAGGGGAGTTGTGTGTAGTAAATCTAGTCTTCTTTTGCGGTTTTGGTGATGACAGAAAGAATATTATATAATTCGCGATTTAAACTCCAGAGTTCCTGAAAAAGCTCCTCGGAAATGAATTTTGTGCGATGAAGTAGTTCAAGCCAGTATTCGGTCTCCGACGACTCTTTAAAAGCAATGTACATTTTGGATACGAAATCTTTCTTAGTTTGAGCGCATTGCGCTTCTTTGACATTTGCGCCGATGCTAGTTCCACTACGCAAAATCTGTCGAGAAATGACATATTCTCTGCATTGTGAACAAAGTAAGTTGTATAAACCAACGATTCGAATCGCAAAACACATGCTTTTTTCTACAACAACATTGTCTTTGACCATACGAGAATTCCTAGTTGTTTTGAGGTGAAAAAACTTCTTCTAATGTGTTCACACTAGAATATAGCATTTTTTTCACGGTGTCTGGCAGAATTCTCATAATGTCTTAAAGTTCACAATTATTACAAGAAATTCATTCCTCATTCCTCATTTCTCATTCCTCATTATATTCACGGTGACCAAAGATGGCGCTGCCGACACGGACGATGGTTGCACCCTCCTGGATGGCGACCTCGAAGTCTCCGGACATTCCCATGGAGAGTTCGGGGAGGGGGTGGCCGGTCTCCTGTTGGAGGCGGTCACGAAGTGCCCTGAGACCGCCAAAGACCTCGTGGAGAATGGCTTCTGGGACATCGAACGGTGCCATGGTCATCAGGCCGACAACCGGTGCCAGTGCATCCTCCGGCAGCCATTCCAGCAACGGCGCGACTTCTTCCGGACGGAGACCGAATTTGCTTTCCTCGCCGGAAATGTTTACCTCCAGAAGAAGCTTGGGATGCGCATTCATCTCGTTGGCCAGACGCTCGATGCGTTGGAGCAGCGCAAGCGAGTCCACGGCATGAATCCAGGAGGCAAATTTCAGCGCACCGCGAACTTTATTGGCTTGGAGGTGTCCAATCTGATGCCACTCGATTTCACGCGGAAGGATCGGCGCCTTGGCCTCTAGTTCCTGCACGCGGTTTTCGCCAAAGCAGCGCTGACCGACCGCGAAGGCCTCGGCGACTGCCTCGGCGGGGAAGGTCTTGGAGACCGCCAGCAACTTCACGTCGGCGGGATTCCGTCCGGCGGCGCGAGCCACTTCTGCCACCCGCGACTGAATTGCGGTTAAATTCTCAGCAATTTTCATTCGCTCGTTTATGTTATGTAAAAAGCCGATTGTGACCATTTGCCATAATGTAAACTGCGAAAACGCGCATGTATGCGTGACTGCTTGAAAAATGCCGACTTCCCATAAAACCTCCGATTCGACAATACTTCCTCGCCGCGGTCCTAAACCTTCTGCCGACAAGCGGGAAAAAGAGGAACTCGTGACGGATTTCTTTGGTGCGGGTAATCAATACGCCGTGCTGGCGGGGATGCATCCGCAGAGTAAACGGGTTTCCGACCTCGTGGGTAAGTTCATGGACAAGATCCAGGGAGGGCCGGAGGAGCGCATCTTGGGTGAAGTTCAGGCTAACTGGAAGGAGATTGCCAATGACGATGAATCCATTCTAAAGCTACGTGCCGTCCGCTTGGTTCGAGGAACCATGACCATCGAGGTGCCGGATGCCACGTTGCTCTATGTCTTTCAGCAACCCCGTCTGAAAAGTCTTCTGCTGGAAAGAATTGGAAAGTTCTCCCAAGGGGAGGTCCGGCAACTGCGGATTGTGGTGAAGGGGCGTTGAACTGCTATGGTCGGAAGGCCGTGGCAGTTCCACATGACTCTGCAATAATACGATAACCATTAGAACAATACGATGAAATTCAAAGCTGTGAATATTTTACCGTGCAGTCTGAGACTGTTGGTGGCTGTTGCCTTGCTTGGAGTGGTCTGGACTGTATATGGCGAAGCCCTGCCGGATGGTGAGCTGGCGACCAAGTTGGAGTCATTGCGTCAGGCTCAACTGATGGTCCCTAGCCCAGGCACTGCCGAACAACTGATTGCACGGACGGTGATACAGACGACATTGTCCTTGCACTACAATTACCAGCCGTTTACCCCCCAGCTTTCCAGCCAATGGTTCCAAGGGTATTTCGAGATGCTGGACTCAAATAAGAATTTCTTCTTGCAGAGTGACTTAGATGAGTTTCAGGAGGTGGCGGATACGCTGTATTTGCAAAATTCTCGCCGCGTGCAACTGGACTTCCCCTATCAGGTTTACTTGAAGTTTTTGGAGCGGAACCGCGAATATGTCCTTTTTTGTTCCGAGGAACTTTTTCGACCTCAAGACTTTAGTGTAGATGAATCGCTGCCCGGCAGCCGCAAGGCCGAGGAGATGCCATGGGCGGCTACGGTCGCCGAACTTCATGACCGCTGGCGACGTCTGGTGAAGAATACCCTCTTGAGCGATGTGCTTACCCAGGAGCAGCTTGCGAAGGAGAAGGAGGATGGTGAGGAGAGTGCGAAGCCTTCCCGTCGCCGCGAGGATGTTCGCGTGCGCACTGTTCGGTCGCTGATTAGTTCGTTCCGGGTTCGCACTGAAGCCAATTCGATGGACATCCTGGAGATCTATCTCAATGCCTTCCTGCAACTTTTTGATCCCCATACCTCATACATGGCACCGGAAAGCAAGGAGGATTTCGATATCTCGATGAGCCTTTCCTTGCAGGGAATCGGCGCGACATTGAGTTGGAAGGACGGATATACCACGGTCTCCAGCCTGGTGCCGGGTGGTCCGGCTGCCCGCGATGGTCGTCTCAAGCCAGGCGATCGCATTATCGCAGTTGCCCAAAGTGCAGATGAGGAGCCGCTGGATGTCGTCGGAATGAAGTTGACGCGGGTAGTTCAGCATATCCGTGGGGCGAAGGGAACCGAGGTCTTCCTCACCGTGCAGCCTGAGGGTTCCGGCGATGTCGTAATCTACCGCCTGGTTCGCGATCAAATTGTATTGAAGGACTCTGAGGCTCAACTCTTTGAACATCAAGTCCCCGTGGATGGCTTGGAGCGTCCCGCGCGCGTGATTCAGCTTTATCTGCCATCTTTCTACAGCGATTTCGGTGCCAGGGACCGCGGTGACAAGAACTACAAGAGTACGACCACTGACCTGAAGAAATTGCTTTCCCAGGCATTGGAGACTGGCCCTGTCGATGGCGTGATTCTCGATTTGCGTGGCAATGGCGGTGGCTCGCTGGACGAGGCGGTCGCGCTGTGCGGGCTCTTCTCCGGCAATGTGCCAGTGGTACAAGTGCGCAATCAGCAGAACGGCGTGAAGCTGCTGCGTGCCAGCCGCCGTGTTCCTATCTACACGGGCCCGCTGATGGTGATGGTGGATCGCAATAGCGCCTCTGCATCGGAAATTGTCGCGGCATGCTTGCAGGATTCCGAACGCGCGGTAGTCGTGGGGGACTGCTCCACGCATGGCAAGGGCACGGTCCAGTCGCTCAATGATTTGATGGAACAGCCGCAACTGGCCAAGTCGAAGGCTTTGCTGGGCAAGCAGGATCCTGGTTCGCTGAAACTCACCTTTGCAAAATTCTACCGCATCAATGGAGGATCTACCCAAGAGCGTGGAGTTGAACCGGATATCACCTTCCCGTCCTTTCTGGAATACACGGAGACCTCGGAAAAGAACCTTCCGCATTGTCTGCCGTGGGACGAGATTGCGCCTGTGAATTATACCAGACAAACCGAACTTCGGAAGCATCTTTCTGAATTGCAAGATGTTGCAAATAAATACATGGCGCAGGACCCGAATTTTGCCGAATATGTCTCCGAGGTGGAAGCCTATCGAAAATTGCGTGAGCTGAATGAACTTCCGTTGGAAATCAACGCACGGCGTGACTATCGTGCACGGGATCATCATTCCGTGCAGATGATCCGGCGGTTCCAGCCCAAACGCCCCAAGGAAGAAGACGA
This sequence comes from Victivallales bacterium, assembly GCA_017525435.1. Classification (GTDB taxonomy): domain Bacteria; phylum Verrucomicrobiota; class Lentisphaeria; order Oligosphaerales; family Oligosphaeraceae; genus RGIG1601. The sequence goes on along the minus strand of JAFXSU010000316.1, from coordinate 12,722 downwards.
TGAACCTGAGACACTTAAGAGCGACGAGGAGGTCCTCATGGAAAAGGAACAGCTTCCTCAAGAGGATGTCGTGCTGAATGCGTCGCTGATGATTCTAGGCGAAGCAATCAAATTGAACCAGGAGGATGCCCATGCCTTCAGCGTCAAATAGCTCCTTGAACCCGACGACCCGACGGCTCTTTGCCCGTGGCAATGCGTTCCTGGGGACAGAGGTTCCCATTCTCTGTGGAGCGATGACCTGGGTGAGTACGCCGAAACTGGTGGCGGCAGTCACCCAGGCGGGAGGCTTCGGGGCCTTGGCGGGCGGGAATATGCCTGCGGAGGTGTTGGATCGGACAATTGGCGAGACCCGTGCGCTCGTCGGTGACCGATCGTTCGCGGTAAATGTGATCACCTTGGGGCCGGCTTACCAGAGCCATCTGGATGTCTTGGCGAAGAATCCCCCGCCCGTCGTGGTCTTTGCCGGTGGTCTTCCGCGGGACACGGAGATTGCGCGGATGAAGGCCACGGGCGCCAAGGTGATGTGCTTTGCCTCTACGGAGTCTCTGGCAAGAAGATTGCTTTCCTTCGGGACGGATGCGCTGATCTTGGAAGGCACGGAGTCCGGCGGGCATGTCGGACCGGTCTGCCTTACGGTTCTATTGCAGCAGGTGCTTTTCCACTTTGCCGATGAAGTGCCAATTTTCGTGGCGGGTGGCATCGGCACCGGACGGCTGATGGCGCATCTGATGATGATGGGCGCCGCCGGCGTCCAGATGGGCACGCGTTTTGCGGTCGCCCGCGAATGCGAGACACATCCGCAGTTCAAAGAGGCGTTCTATTGTGCCGCCGCACGCGATGCTCAGGCCACGGGGCAGTTCGACCCTGCGTTGCATGTGGTCGCGGTGAGGGCGTTGCGCAACGAAGGCACGCGGGACTTCGAACGCCTTCAGCTTGACCTCATCGCGATGATCCAGTCGGGTAAAATTTCCCCTGCGGACGCACAGGCGCAGATTGAGAACTTTTGGATTGGTGGGCTTCGTCGCGCGGCGGTGGACGGAGACGTGGAGCACGGCTCCGTGATGGCCGGACAGTCCGTCGGACTGGTCTCCCGCGAGGAGACTGTCCAGGAAATCATCGACTCGATGGTTCACGACTGCGACGCCGAAATCGCCCGTTGCAAGGAACTGCTTTCGTGAACTCAGAGATTCGCGATCCGAGTCCCTCAAGTTCCACGAGTCCAAGTCTCGCCGAAGAACCTTTTAAGAATAAGAATCTTATAAATTATCATGGTCTCAAATCGTGCCAAAGGGTTGCTGTTCGGGTTGGTCTCCACCATAATCTGGGGATGCCAGTATTCGGTGTCACGTTTCCTGTTCGGAACGGTGGAAGGCGAAGCGGATCCACTGTGCCTGATGACAATACGCCTTTTTCTCGGTGCACTGGCGTTGGCGCCTGTGTTGTTCTTCAACGGCGGATGGGGGAAGGTTCGTTCTGCCGTGCGGGACGACATGCGCAGTCTTATCGTTGTGGCGTTTGTCGTTTGCATCTTGGAAGGTGTATTGGCATTTGCGTCGATGAAATTCACGACGGCGGCCCGCAGCAGCCTGCTCTGCAACGCATCGCCGATTTTCACCGTGATCTTCGCGGCACTGGCGGCGCGAAAATGGCCCACATGGGGCAAAAACCTGGGGATGATACTTGGCTTTGCGGGACTCGTTTTTGCCCTGACCGCAAAGGCCTCCGACCTCTATGCGGTCAATCCACAGACCTTGCCCGGCGACCTGATGGCCATCGGCTCCGGTGTCGCCTGGGCCGCATACACGGTCTGGGGAACTGGGACCGCACAGCGCTATGGAGGAATACCCTGCACCGTGGTGATGCTGTTCTTCGGTGGCCTGATGATGATTCCCGTCTGCCTGCTCTTTGGAGATTTCGGCAGCCTTGCGCATCTGCCTCCGCAGGTCTGGGCGGGCGTGGTCTTTCTCGGCGTTGCGGACACTGGCTGGGCCATTGCGTTGTGGTATACCGCGCTGGCATACGTGGAACCTGCCGCCCTGGGGGCCTACGGGTATCTCTCCGCCACCATCGCACTGGTGGTCGCACGGCTGGTTGGACGCGAAGCATTCGACTGGCGGTTCTTCGTGGCCATCGCACTGGTCATGGGCGGTGTCGCCCTGATGAACCACGAACCCCGTCACAAGACTCCAGAAGGATAAAACAGTCGATATTATGTTCTTATGAAGGAAATCCCTGTCACCTCGGATGCCCCGACCGGTAAGGTCAATAGATGGCTGGTTATCGTGCGATCTGTCATGGTTGGGTTGGGAATCCTGCTGGAAGGTGGTTTGGTTGTCCTGGCGGTCTATCTGTATGACATCTGGAGCCAGACACCCGCACACGAGGAATTTTGCAATCTCTGGCTCCTGCTTGCGCTGGCCGTTGTTCTGGTTCTACTTGGAATTTATAAAATATATAATAAATACTTTAATATAAGTTATATAAATAATAAATCATGCAACTTGTCGTGTCGTTCGCTGGCGATTTCGGGCTTTGCCTGGCTGCTTCTGCTGGGGCCGCTGCTCTTCCAGGCGCTGTTGCTGACTTTCTTCCGCCTGGAGGGGAATCGGCTGTTTTTGTTCTTCACGGACGACTGGATGGAGTGTCATCATGAGATTTGGGATGTCTTGTTTTGTGCTCGGATGCCATCGCTGCTATTGGCGCTTGTCTGCGCGGGGATGTGGTTTTTAGGTGTGTGGCGGCTTTGTCGCGGACTGCGCGGCTTGGCGCTCCAGACATCTGGTCTGCCAGAATTCTGGGCGCGTACTTTGCCGTGGACCTGCCTGCTTTTCCCGCCCGCTGCCGTTCTCCTGCCGCTCGGAATGCATTTGCTGAAACGCCGCTGGTGCCAGGCGGGCTTTGCAGTGGCGCAACTGGTTGTTTTTGGCGTGAGTTGCTGGGGATTTTTCGAAACGTGCCTGGACGGCTGGTGGCTCTTCGGACTCGCCTTGCTGCAAGTGGTGCTCTTCGCTCTGGCGGTGGCCGGGCTGCCGGAGGTGGCTCCTCTGCGCTGGTGTCAGGCGCTGCGACCAGCCGCAATGGCATTGGTTGTTGCAACGACGATGCTCGTGGTCAGCGGAAGATTGCGTTTTCTCGCACGGCGACATTTCGTTTGTCTTGAGAAATATGCGGGAGTGCCGCTGGACTGCGCCAGTGTCGTGGAACGACTGACCGGTGGTCTCCGCGAGGACTCTCCGGAACTGACGGAGTTCTGCCACTGCGAACTGCCTGAACTGCCGTCCACCAAAGGGGAAATCCGTTTTGGCGGAGCCGGTGAGCAGCCAGAGGTGCTTTCCGGGGAGGCTCAACGTCAGGTGGAAGCCAATTATCGCCAAGTGCTTGAGGCATTTTTGCAGGTGGAACCGCAAGTGCTGGCTTGCCGGATAAGCCACGGCGGTCCGCCGATATGCAATATCGTCTCTCCAGAGTGTCTAAGTCGTTTTCGTTTTGCGGCAAAGTTCTATGCGAAAGTTATGGCGGAGCATCCGGACGATTGGGTGCAGATTCGGCGATGCAACGAGGCGATGTTGCGGTTGCGGGAGTGGATGCTGGTCAATGTCGGGCGAGACGAGTTGTATTTCCTGGTCGCCAGTGGCATCGAGGGCATTCGCCTGAACGCCCTGCTGGCGGCGCTGACGCATGCACCGTTGCCGGAGGAAGAGTGGCTGGAACTTGTTGGCGAGGAACAGGATTGGACAGTATATTATCCCATGGTGGTCGGATTGGCCACCGCCAAGGTAGAGGATGCCTGGGATTGGATGTCTGCGGCAATGCATTGGGCGACCACGGATATGGAACGGACGCTTGACTTCAGAATCATCCGCTTCCAGCAGTTGGCGCCATTCCTGTTGAGCGTTCAGAGCGCACGGGAATGGCGGCGCGGTCTGGAGTTGCTCGACGAATGCGCCGAGTTCGGTCCGGATACACATGCATGGGTTGTTGAGGGGCTGGTTTCTTCAGGACTCGATGAGGAGTTCCGCCCCTTGGTTTTTGGGCTTGGATTTGAGGCGGTCGCCAATATGCTCTCAAGAAAGGAACGGATGGTGGCAATGCGCCGTGCAGCGCTTCTGGCATGGAAGGTCATCGACTTCCATCGTCGCAACGGACGTTTTCCACGCGACCTTGCCGAGGCTGGCGTGGACAATTGGGAATACAGTGACTTCGGATATGCCGCGATGAGTGCCAGCAGCGACCATGCGCCCGGTTTCCGCATCTTCATGGACGAGGGCGGAGAAGTGAAGGTGGAGCACTGGCCCAATCCCACCAAGAACAGCATCTTCGTGGAATATCCCGTGGAATCATTAAGTTATTGATTGAAAACAGGATTATGGATAATCAATCGCTGAAACGGTGCCTGTTTCGTGGGGGAGTCACCATAGGCGTTGTATTGGCCTTTTGGGTGCCGATGGTGGCATTGTATTGCAAATATGCTGATTCCCTGGCAGTTTTGGGCGATGATGCCGAGGATGTTGCCGAAGGCTATGAAGTACTGCTTCAGCGTTGCCTCCTTGCCACCCGTATCGCCGGTGCGGTTCTGCTGGGCGTGGCATTCCTCTATATCATCGTCCAGATTTGCCGTGCCATCCGAAATCGCCGTAAACACATGTGAGCCATCGTGTCTTGAAATTTCCAATCCGCACTGGACAAATTCGTTATAAACGGCTATATTAACCACTAAATTTAATTTCCCGTTTGTTTTAATATCCCACAAATCAAGTAATTGTGTATTTGAGGGCAAGGCATGGGCAGTGGACATGGTGCAGGCTTGTGCAGGACCCTGGGTGCACTAAGGAGTGAACAATGAGCCAGTATTCCCTTCCGCTCCGCATGACTCGCACTTTTTTTGTTCTCCTGATACTTCTTTCTGGAGTGCTTTTTCTTTTCTTCTCCTGTAAGCCAGAGAAGAAGCGTTCGGAAAGCCAGCCACCGCAAAACCAGCACGTCACGAGCTATTATAATCCGTTCATGAAGGAAGCGGCGTCCTGGCCGGAGAATTTCGCCAGTCAACCGGCGGCATTCCACTGCAATGTAGGCACCGATGAATTTGGCTGGCCTGGCGGGGAACTCAAGTTCGAGTACTATGGTCCAGATCCGAAGCTGGTTCAGCGTTCAGGGTTGGAATTCGAGATGGAGCTGCTGGGGAACGTGGAAGAGACGGTGCGTTCCTATTATGAAGATTCTGACGGTGCGCTGGTATGCTGGGAGCCAACGAAACGGAAATTTGTGCAGTTGGATGGCACGGTGAGCATTCCGTGGTCGGAACGTTCTCGGTTGGCACCCCGTCGCGTGATCACCAATACCAGCGTGGCAGATATCGTGGATATCGAGCGAGGCTATGAAATCCGCTTCTACAACAGGGGACAGGAAAAGAATCCCTCGGAACCGTTGGGCGATTTCACAGGCAAGCCCTTCGTGACTTGGCGTATCCATGATATCTCCCCGGAGCCGGAACATTTCAACCGAGTGGAGGTTGTTCGGCTGGCCGAAGGACAGGAACCAGAGGTCACTGAATTGGAATATCACGAGGGAGAGAATGCCGGATGGCGTCGCTGGAGTTGGAAAGACGGGAAGCGCCATGTGGATTACACTGGTTATACGCCAGTGGAAAAGGACTCCGAGGAAAAGGATGCGTTCGGGGGGCCGTTGGAGCGTGTGGGCGACCGGCGTTTCTGGCGAAGGGTCGATGACGAGGATGGCAAGACGGTCTTCTACAGCGAGAATCTCTGTCGGCTGTATCCCTGGGGGGTGGAGGTTGTCCAGGAACGCATTGGCCTTTCCCCCGTCCGTGTTTTGCGCACCCACTACTACTATGATGATAAGGAGCGAGATGGCCACAACTACGGTACGGCAAAAGAGTTGGTCTGGGAGGATGGAAGTTGGTGGCGCCTGAACCACACAGGTACCATCCAGACTACCATCGAGCCCTGGCTGAATGCTCCCCCCAATGCGCCAGACGACCAGTGCCGGGTGGAGGAAGTCATTTTTGGCAATGCGCAGGACCCACGGTGTCCGCCGGGCTGGACATGCATTATCAAACGTATTGCGGGCATTGAAGTCGCGCGCAAGTGGGAGGGCGAGCTTGGCAAAGGCAACGGCAAGGAGGTTCATCAAATCCAGGCCTGGGCACCTGGCGCGGATATGAAAGACCCGCGTAACCTCCACTCCTGGGAGCGTTTTGACGACCAGTGGCCACGCGCTTTCTATCTTTTGGATGACAGCGATAGCGCCATGGCCAGAGTCTCTGCGGACGGCCATGGGTACTATCGGTCGATTACCGAGGAGGCGGACGGAAAATTCACCGTCGTGACGCGGTCCGGACGCCTGGCCCGCCCCACCGAACCAGACGAGGAACCCGAATTCGTCTCGGGGCAGCGCACGGTGGAACTGTGCGCCTCCAACGGGCAAGTGCTTGATCGTCATGTGTTTGATGTGGCCAGCGGGCTGGAGATTTCCTCGGCGAACTATGAGTATGATCTTTATGGCCGCGAACTCTCCGCGACACACAGCGATGGCCGCCGTCGGATAACCAGTTATGGAGCGGACGGCACTGGGCAGCGAACCGAGTGGTCGGACCGCGAAGTCTCAATGGTTCTCGACCCGAATGACCGCGTTGTCGAATCGAAGTCCGCGATGGTGACTACTGCAAATGACTACGACCAGGAGGGGAATCTCATCCGCGAAACCGTCATCGGACGGGAGGGGGGCAGATTGGTGACTTCCTACGAGTATGACGAGTCAGGCAAGCAGACGGCAGAGGTCACACCAGACGGACGGCGTACCGAGACAACCCGACAGTTGTTGCCAGATGGTCGGCGGCGCGAAACCACAGTGCTGCCCGACGGTTCCTCCGAATGGGTGGAATTCAATCGTGACAGAAGTGTCGCCCGACGTTCTGGCGCAGGCGGTGAGACGGTCGAATACCACTACTCCGTCGAAGAGGACGGTTCTCAGACCACTCGCATCAGCTGGTCCGTGGGCGAGGACGTGCCGGAAAAATGGGAGGAGACGACTAGGGATTTTCTTGGACGGGTAGTCCGCATAAGAAAATCGGATGGCGGTTGCGAAAGCCGCGAATACGACTCCTTCGGGCGGCTGACTAAGGTCGTCTCTCCAGCTGGTCGCGTGACGCTCTATGCGTACGACCACCCGCAGTACGGAGCCATTGTCGCCACCGACATGAATCAGAACGGCGTCATTGACTTCGACGGACCAGACTTGGTTCACGCCAGCAACGACGTCTATTTGAAGACTTCGGATGGGCGGGTAGTGCATCGCAGTCTCTCCTGGCGATTCATGGACGGCGTGGCACAGCTTACCACGCAGTCGGATACTGCGCAAGACGGCAGTTTCCACAGCTTGAATCGTCTGGGAGAGGTGGTTACGCACGAAGAAATCACTCAGCAGGGTGTCACGCGCACCATGCGGAGTTTTCATGGCGATGGCACGATGAGTGAGAGCGAATGGTGGAATGGCTTGTTGCAATTGCAACTCACGGCGGACGGAAGTCATATAAACTACAAATACGATGAGTTCAACCGTCTTTCCGAAGTGAGCGACGGACGGTCTTTCCGGATGCGTTATGTCCGTGACAAGAATGGAGTTACGAAAGCCGTCATCAGCCAGCGTGGGGAAGAGACTCGCACGACTCAGTACGAATATGATGCGAACAACCGGATGACCGTTGAACGCGACCCGGCTGGCCGGGAACACCACTACCAATACGATGATAACGGCAATCTGGTGCTGGAGTTTGGTGACACACGCAAGGTCGCATACCAGTACGACCATCATGGTCGTCGCATCGCCAGAACCACATGGCGAAACGAGGCCACCGAAGGCGATACTACTCGGCAGGACTACGATGCATTTGGACATTGCCTGCGATGCACCTATGCGGACGGAACCCATCTGGACTACCAATACGATGCGGACGGACTGCTCATATCCTGTACCTCCGCCCGCGGAATCGTGCAGACTCGCACCTACGATGCGGCATGCAGGCACATCGCGACCAGCTATTCCGACCAGACGACGGGCGTTTCCTGGCAATACGACCAGGGTGGACGAGTCGTGAAAGTTGAGGACGCCGCTGGCACGCACCTCTTCTGTTATGACGAGCATGCCAACTGTATCTCCGAGACATTGCCGCAGCTGCCTGGCTATGTCCTCCAATATGCCTATGACGAATTCGGCCGGCGGTGCGGCGTGACATTGGCGAAGGGGGAGCAGACGGAGTACTCCTTCAGTGTCGTCTATGATAAGAATGGACGAGTCGGAGCTGTGCGCAGCGGGGCAGATGAATTCCGTCTTTCGGGCGCGGGGGATTTCAATGGAACGCAGTGGTGGCGGGGAGACAAGCTGCTCGCTGAAGCGGTCATTTCGTGGGAGCAATGGCCCAATGCGCTCGCCCTGCGCTATTCGGTCGATGGCAACCAGCGGGAGATTCGTTATGCCTTTGATCTTGTCGGACAGTGCATAAAAGTGGAATTCCCAGACGGGACTGCCCAGAACCTCTCCTACGACAGAAGAGGGCGACTCGTTGCCGAAGAACGTTTCGATGCGGCTGGTTCCGCCATTCCCGGAGGAGACTACCGTTATTCCTACGACGATGCAGACAACCGCATCTCACTTCAGGCGGGTTCGCCGGAGCAGACGATGCGCTATCTCGTCAGTGCCACGAATCAATGCATCTCATTGGAAAGTCCCAATGGCATAGAAGCCCTTGCCTACGATGAGGATGGAAATCTGCTTGCCTGGCGAGGCTGGCACTACACTTGGAATGCCGAAAATCAGCTGGTTTCCGCCGAAAAAGATGACCTGCGGTTGGAGTTCGGCTATGACTACAAGGGGAGGCGTTTTTCCAAAAAGGTCTTTGCACAAAATACGCTGGTCAGCCATCGCGTTCTGGTCTATGATGGTGAACTGCCAATCGCCGAATATGATGTGCTTGATGGTAGCGTGCCGCTGGCGACCTGCCTTTGGCAGCCCGCCGCCTGGCTTGGTGGACTGCTGCAGTGCAACGGCAAGGAGTTCTGCATTACGGGCCGTTGTGGCGAGCTTGTGGCTAAAGTGGATGCCGATGGACACCTGACGGAGGATTTCAATGAGCCGCACGACGGCATGCCTTCGGAATCATTCACAGACAATTTGTTCCGTTTCGGGCGGAGCGTCTTTGACGAGGAGACTGGTCTGCTCTACTGTGATGGCGATTACTGTCTTCCGGAATACGGAATCTGGTTGAATTGCCACAAGTAGCGGTGTGCCCATGCGCTGGAGAAATGGCTCTTTGCCGATGTGGTTTCTTCAGCATGTAATTTGCGTCCTTGCCATCGGGGGTTAGGGGGGCTCCCAGCTGGTATTGCAGTTTCCTCTGGAGCGTTTTTTAGCGGAAATGTTGCGGATTGAGGATCGTTCCTGTGAACAAACGGTATAGTATTATCGTTTTGTAGTTCCAATTTCCTAATCTTACTATGGAGAAGAAGATGACCAAACGACTTTCTTTGCTTTTGTTTGTTTTGCTCGCATGTTTCGGGGTGTTTGCAGAAAATCTGTTGCGGAATGCGTCGTTGGCGGAACCGGCGTCGAATGGCGCCTGGCCGGCCACATGGGAACCGCAGAGTGGCGTGGAGTTCGAGGTCGTCTCGTATGAAGATGGCACGAAGGGAATCGTGATTTCGCGGGCGGACGCCAACGCAAATGTGGTGCAATACGGCGTTACGATGGAAGATGGCGTGGAGTACCGTTTCACGGCGAAGGTTCGCGGTGCGACCGGTGCCCAGGGATGTATCTACATTGAGCGCAGCGATCCCTCCTACTGGTGCATGCTGAAGGAGTTTACCTGCACTGGCGACTGGCAGGAGGTCGTGGTGACGGGAATCATGCCCGACCAGGGGAGCAAGCCATATGCGGTCTTCCGTGCGAAGACAGGCTCGAAGGTGGAGTTCACCGCACCCGTGTTGGATGTCACGCCGGGGAAATTGCAGAACGGCTCGTTCAACGCTGGGGGAAAGTGCTGGACGCTGGAGAACGCCGTGGCCGAGGATTCCGGCGACAAGGCGCATGGCAAGCTGGTGAAGCTTAACGGCACTGAGGCGCCCGCGCGGATCTCCCAGGCGGGCATCCAGGTGAAGGGCGGACAGCTCTACAAGCTCTCGTATGATGTGAAGGGCGGAACGGACCGACAGTTCCAGGACATCCAGGGCGCGACTTGGTTCCGCGTGGCGGCCTACGATGGCAACCAGCTGATGCCCGGCAATGAGATCTGGCAGGACTCGTTCTCCAGCTGGCAGCACAAGTCCTTGACCTTCACGCCGGACCGCGATATGGAAGTGACTATCGTCGGCGAACTCAAGAACCCCGGAACGGTTTATTTCGACAACATCACGCTTGTTCCGACGACCTCGCCGGTGCTGCCGGTCGAACTGGCGCTGGACAGTCCTTGGAGCTACCATGATTCGACGGTGGCGGGCACGCAAGGCGCGTTCTCCGGTGCGGCTTTCCTGAGCATTCCTGCCGCCACAGTGCGCTTTGCCTTCAACGGCGAGATGCTCTCGAAGCCTGGTGCGCCGGAGGTCTCCTTCGAGTTCGCCGTGCCTGCGGAGGTCGGCGAGTATTCCATCGAGGCGGTCGCGCTGGATGCGGACGGGAAAGTGATTGCCTCCGCAAAAAAGGTTTTCCGCGTGGTGCCGCCACCGCAGTTGGCGGAGGGGGCACATGTGGTTACTTTCGACGCCAAACGCGTGATGTATGTGGACGGCGAACCCTTCTTCCCGATTGGCAGTTGGAATTATCTCGGCGAGGGGAACTCTGTCACCGAGGCCGCAGAGATGATGGCCAAGATGGGCTTCAACATGGTGTTGTGCAATTATACGCAGATGGACAAGCTGGCGGACTACGGGCTGCTGGCGATGGTGATGGTGCCCTCCGAGGCGCAGAAGGAGCGCACGCCCGAAGAATTGTCCGCCTGGTTGGAGAAGCCGACTGGAAAAATCATCGAGGCGATGAATCACCCCTCCACCATCGCGTGGTTCTCCACGGATGAGCCCGCCTGGGGCGGCCGGCCGGTGGCGCCTTACCAACGTCTTTACGAGACGATGAGCCTGCTGGACCCCTACCATCCCGTCTTCTTGAACGAGGCACCGCGCGGAAAGGTCGAAGACCTGCGCCCCTACGCGAATGTCTGCGACACCTACGGCGTGGACATCTATCCCATTCCTAGCCCGAATTCCCATTCCGACTTGGTGGACAAGACGATGACCTCCGTGGGGAAATACACCGACATCTGCGACGAGGTTGTCCGTGGTCGCAAGCCGCTGTGGATGACACTCCAGGGCTTCGCCTGGGGTAAGTGGAACAAGTCCGGCGTGATAATCTACCCGACCCGTGAGGAGACGCGCTTCATGATCTACGAAGCGATCTCCCACGGCGCGACCGGGTTGATGTATTGGGGAACAATGAGCGTGCCGACGGATCATCCGTTTGTGGCGGACCTGGCGGCGAATCTCCACGAAGTCGAGGCTCTCTCGCGTTATCTGGTAGGCGATACCATCGAGGGCGAAGTCACCTGCGATGTGGAGTCCATCCGCATCTGCCAGAAGCGCACCGCAGAAGGCGACGACCTCTGGATTGTCCTCAACGAGTCCCCCGGACCAGTCACCGCCACGTTCACGGGAAAGCTTCCGGCGAAACTGCGGGTCGTCAGCGAAGGACGCAATGTGATTGTCGAGAATGGTTCCTTTACCGAAGAATTCGGTCCCTACGGGATGCACATCTATCGCGATGCCGCCAAGACCATCGCGCCGCCTTTGAAGCGCCCGTCAACGCAACGGCTGGCCGAGAAGGTCGAACTGCCGACGACTTTCGAGAAGGCAAGCTGGGTCTGGTATCCTGGACAGAATCTTGCGGACGGGGATGTTGAATATTTACGTAACAAATTTAGAATAAACAATTTACAAAAAATAAATAGTGCCGTCCTGTCCATCGTGGTGGACGACTATTTCAAGTGCACCATCAATGGTCATGAGGTGATGCGGCAGGAGGAATGGCAATGCGCCTGGACCCTGGATGTCCTCAAGTACCTGCGTGAGGGCGAGAACGAACTGGTGGTCAAGGGCATGGATGGCGGCGGCGCTCCCTGTGGCGCGCTCTTTGCTCTGGCACTTTCAGACGGAACTCTGGTCCTGTCGGGCGACCATACCCAGGCCTCGAAGAATGGTCGAGACGGCTGGGTGAAGGCCGAGGTCCTGGGGGCTTATGGCTGCGGACCCTGGGGCAACCAAATTACCGCCGTGCCATACGTTCCCGCAGATTGCGACCGTGACTTCGAGAAATAGTTGCAATTGCTTCCATTAGTGCTGTATGCAAAAAATCGCAGTCATCAGCTGCTGGTTTGGACCATATCCAAACTATTTTGGTCTGTGGATCAAAAGCGTTGCCTGGAATCCCACGATTGATTTTTTCATCGTGGGCAATACGCCTTTGCCACCTGGAAGTCCCGTCAATCTGCATCATCTTCCGATGACGCTGGAAGGGCTGCAGGATTTGATCCGGAAACGGCTGGATTACCCATCGGCAGTTTTGCCGAATCCTTACAAATGTTGCGATTACAAGCCAATGTATGGCTTGATTTTGGGACCGGAATTGAATGGTTATGACTTCTGGGGACACTGCGATTTGGATTTGGT
>JAFXSU010000315.1 GCA_017525435.1 Victivallales bacterium | reverse complement strand
TCGTGGGGGATGAACGGCTGGAGGAACCAGCGTTTCGCGCCCTTGATATCCTGTGCGGCGGCGAGAATCTCCTCGTCGGTGTGGAAATTCTCCAGGACGGTTGTGCGGAACTCGTAGTCCTTTGCCTCCGTCATAATCAGCTGGAACGACTCGCGGATGCGGTCGATTTGAGAATATTTCACAAATTCAGGATAGTGAACCAAGGCGCACTTGAGATCCACGGCAAAATAGTCTATAATAGGCAATAACTCTTTAATCATCAACGGATTACATCCATTGGTATCCAGTTTCACCAAAAATCCCTCGTCCTTGAGGAATCGGATGGTCTCTGGGAGTTTTGCCTGGAGCGTGGGTTCTCCACCAGTCACGGTGACCGCCTGCACCCACTCCTCGCGGTACTTGGCGAGCTTCTCGTGCAGTACTTTATAGGAATAGGTCCGCGCATCAAAGTGGTCAAGCAAATCCACGTTATGGCAGAAGCCACAACGGAAATTGCATCCAGAGGTAAACATCAGGACGCCCAGCTGGCCAGGATAATCGACCAGGCTGGGCTGCCGCAGGATGCCGTGGATGACCGAATATTCGTCCAGACTAGGCACAAGCACGTCAGGCAATCTTCAGCGCCTCGTCCAGCACGGACTGGATCATCTTGGGGGTAATCAAGCCCTTACCCTCCTCGGAGTAGTCCGTTTGGACGCCGAGGAAGTTGTAGAGCTTCGCGTGCTTGCACACGGGATCCGGGGCATCCGGCGCGGGATTCACGAGATAGCGTTGCTTGCCTGTGGCATCTGCGCGGGAGATCACCATCGCAGGAATGCGGGAAGGATTCAGGCATTCCGCCTTGCAGAAATCCAGCAGACCATCCTCTGAGAGGACATTGTGGTATTCCTTCTTGAAGACCGCGTAGCGGGGTTCCTCGGCGAGCATCTTGTCAAGGCGTTGGTTAAGCATCGCGCACTTGGCGCAGCCGGGCTTGCCGAAGACATTGATGACCAATTGATCTTGCGCAGAAATCATAAGTATAGAGTTAAAAGTTAAAAGTTTAAAGGGTAAAGTTTTGCTAGTCCGATTAGAACTTACGCGGTTTCGACGCCGGCGCCCATGAGCTCGGCGGTCTCGACGGCGTAGTCTCCGCGGTGGCGGTTGATGAGTTCGCCGTAGCGCTTGGACTTGTTCCAGTTCTGGATTTTGCTGAAGTATCCGACCACGCGGGTGAGGCCGAAGACATCCTCGGAGCCGCACTGCACGCAGGCCGACTGCAGACCGCGGTTCTGATGTCCGCAGTGCTGGCAGTAGGTGAACTCGGGAGAGATGGTGACCTGCGCGGCCTGGGTACGCAAGAAGGTCATCTTGATCAACTTGCCAATCGCCTCGGCGGAGGGCTTCTCCTCGCCGACAAAGGCGTGGATCATCGCGCCAGACTCGATCAGCGAGTGGAAGATGCTCTGCTTGCGGATGCGCTCGACCAGCGAAACGGGCGCCTCGGCGGCCAGGTGGATGGAGTTGGTGTAGAACGCCACGTCCTCGGAATCGCCCTTGTAGCAGGTCAGCGCCTCAGGACGGTAGTAGAGCAAGTCGGCCTTCGCCAGACGGCGCGCGGCGGACTCTGCGGGAGACTCCTCGATTGTGAACTTGAGGCCGAGTTCTTCGGTGTAGTGCTTGGCGCGCAGATACATGTGCACCGAGAAGCGCAAAGCCATGTCGTAGGCCTCCTCGGATTCATGCATCTCCTTGCCCAGCAAGAATTTCACCATATCGTTCATGCCCAGCACGCCGATGATGTACGTGCACTTGTCCAGCTCGATGTACGGCCGCCCGTCGCACGCCTTCTTGCCCACCTGCCACAGCGGACGCCCCGGCTCGGACATCATCAGCGCGATCATCTTTTTCTTCTGGAGGTGCGCCTGCACCACCAGGTCCATCATCTTGTCGATTTCGGCGACCACGCCCTCGTAGTCCTTGTGACCGGCGCGACTGGCACGGTAGGCGCACTGCGGGAGGTTGATGGTGACATTCTGGAAGCCGCAGAAACGCAGGCACTCCGGATGGCGGAGCATCCGGTTGTCGGTGATGGTGGTGCGCAGACGGCAGCAAGCGGAGAGAGTCACCTCGTCACGGTCGAAGATGAAGTAGGTCGAGCCGTTGTGGCTGGCCAGCTCGCAGGCCTCCTGGAAGATCTTGTATTGCTCGGGATCCTCGAAGGTCTCGGCGGAGACATGGAAATCGCACTTCGGGAACTCGAAGATGCGACCGGTGGCATCGCCCTCCCCCCAGACCTTGAGCAGTGCGGAGGTGAAACGCCGCGCCTCGGCCTCGTAGTCGCCATAGGTCACGATGTGGTCGCCGTGCTTCACGACCTCCTCGTCCACCTTCGCATCGGTGTAGAGGCCGTTCTTGGCGTCCCACAGTTCACGCAGAACCAGGCGTTCTTCGCCGTTGGCCTCTTTGAAATAGAGGTTCATCAGGCGGTTGTCGTTGCCGTCGGTGTCCTCGCGCAGACGCTCGATAAGTGGATGCACCACGCCCTTCGCGTCGCGCAGCTGGTAGG
>JAFXSU010000314.1 GCA_017525435.1 Victivallales bacterium | reverse complement strand
TTGTTCTCCAGCAGCCGAATCTCAAGCGTCTCGGCCATGTGGAAGAGAATCTTGCCGGCGGAGTCGAGAATGCGGATTTCCAGGTCGTGACGACCAGGCGACAAAGCGGAGGTATCCACTTCGGCATTCGCTCCGAGGCGCTCATCGGAAATATCCTCCTCATCAAGCTCTTTTCGCCAGAACGGTGCGCCGTCCACCAGCAGCTCCAGCGTTTTTGCGGAACGCGGGACATCCTCGCAGGCGAGAACCCATGAGAGTTTTTGCATCAAGTCGGAGTGCTTGAAGGAGAATGTGCCGTGGCACTGGAAGCCATTTTCATCCTGCACGCCGGAGAGCGCCAGCACCTCGCGGTTGCTCAGGGAGCGGTCGAAGAGCGCCAGTTCATAGAGTTCGCCCATGAAGGAGCCGGCAAACCAGCTCCCCAGCTGGGCTTCCGGCAGACCGATGTTCTTGTCGGGCAAGACATTGACGCCGTCCTGTCGTTTTACGCACTTGCCGTCGCAGTATGCGAGCACCGAGCCGTTGGTCACCATGAAGACAAAGGAATGCAGCTGTCCGTCCGCGATGTCGGTCACAGCAAGCGTGTAAGCGGAGCCTCCGTTTCCGATGTCGAAGGAGAACTGGTTTCCGTGGTCGAAGAAGAGAGAGTAGTTTCTTTGGGCGCCCAGTTCGTCCACCGAACCGAAGACCAGCGGAGAAAAGGCCTCCATCTGCTTTCCCCATTCCGGCATGATGCGCACCTTGAGATAGATGGACAGCCGCCCCGTCACCTTGAGACCGACGGCGTCCTTCGGCACGATTTTGGTGTCCTTACCATTGAAAAATAGCCCACTCTGACCGTCACATTCCACCCTGGTGAAACTTCCGCTCAAATGTCCATCATGACCATTGCCGGAGAGATCCTTCAGCGTGCCATTGTCATTGTATGTCGTGAAATCATAGAAAAGTTTTGGCATGGAACTGGAAAGAGTATTTTTTGCACCGTCAAAATCCACTGCGCCCAACCCCATTATGACCAGGAAGGTCGCACCGACAAAAAGCATCTTGGAGATTATTTTCATTTTTGCTTTGTCAAAAATTGAATCGTGGCATGGAATTTCATTGCTCTGCAATACTCACGCTAACCATGGCACCCCCTGCAGAACCGCAGGAAAGGCGTGGAACAGTAAATGTCATTTATTATAATGTGCAATTATCATTTTTCAAGCAAAAACTAATCACCCCAATACGATGAAGTGCGGGACAGTTCTTTCAAACCGCCCGCACAACCGATTCATTGTCTAGTAGATGGATTCCGGGAAATAGAACTCGGCGGCGTTTTCCGGGGTGATGACATCTGCCGGCACCACGACCTTCTTGGGTAGCCCATCAGTCGCACCGTTCAAGGCCGCAATCGCTTCCTCGACACCGACATAGATCATCTTCGGTGGGTAGGTCACGTTGACCGGAATCAGCGGGTCGCGATCCAGGACCTTCTTGTTGATGAGCTTGTTGCCACCACCGCCGATGAAGCACTTGACGTCCGAACGGCCAGACTCCTCGTAGGCCTTGAGAGCGCCCAGCAGAACATCGTCGTCACCAGTCCAGACCGCGTCAATCTTCGGGTATTTCTGGAGGAATGCCTCCATGACCTTGAGCCCCTGCGCGGTGTCCCAGTTGGCAGGCTGGGAGTCCAGCACCTGGATGTCCGGATAGTTTGCCATGACAGCCTTGAAGGCCTCCACACGGTCGGTGTTCACCTGGCAGGGAACACCCTCCATGATGACTACGGCGCCCTGCCCGCCAAGAACCTTCGCCAACTGCTCGCCACAGACACGTCCGAAACCGGGGTTGTCGCCCACGACTGCGATGTCCTGAACTTCGCGAGTCAGCCCGCGGTCCACTACCACCAGCAACGCACCGCTGTCTTTGACGCTGGCACAGACGTTGGTCAGCGGGCCTGGCTCGTGCGGAAGCACCACCAGAGCGTCAATGCCCTTGGAGAGCAGAGTCTCAATCTGGTTGACTTGTTCAGTGGAGTCCTTCGCAGTCACGATTTCAATCGA
The DNA here is from genome assembly GCA_017525435.1 of Victivallales bacterium. Classification (GTDB taxonomy): domain Bacteria; phylum Verrucomicrobiota; class Lentisphaeria; order Oligosphaerales; family Oligosphaeraceae; genus RGIG1601. The sequence goes on along the minus strand of JAFXSU010000314.1, from coordinate 3,715 downwards.
CAGGCCAGGATTCGCGATAGCCAATTCGGCTTTCGCGCGTTCTGCCCACCAGACCACGCCACCCGTCCAGCCGTGGTCTGCGCTCGGAATGGAGATGCCGATGCGTTTGGCTTTTGCAGGAGTGGCACCGCTGGTCGCACGGTTCGGTTCATCCGTCTTCTTGGAGCAGCCATTGGCGAGGAAAAGGCAAGTGCCGGCGACTGCCGCGCAAATTAACGATTTAATGATGTAATGCATTTTAATAAGGTAAGAGGTAAGAGGTAAGAGGTTAGAGGTTAAAATCAGGTCTCAGGTCTCAGGTCTCAGCCAGTCAAGTCTCAAGTCTCAGGTCTCAGCCAGTCAAGTCTCAAGTCTCAAGTCTCAAGTCCCGCCAGTCAGGACTCAGGTCCTGCCAGTCAGGTCCTCAGCCTCCAAGAAGCTGTTTGGTGTTGTTCAGGCACTTCTCGACGGCTTCCAGTGGCGGCAGCGCAGGGCATTCGTATTCAATGATGTACCACTCCGTGGCACCGGCGCCTGCGCAGAAGTCGAAGATTCCTTTCCAGGGTGCATCATCTTCGCCAATCAGCGGCTCGAAGCCCTTGGTTTTGCTCCAAGGCTTGAGATGGATGGTCTGGCAGCGTCCGGGATGCGCCTTGAGTTCGGCAAGGACATCCGCCCCACCCTGCATCGCGTTGCCGACATCCAGTTGGAAGACCGTGCGTTCGCTGGCGACTGCCATGAAGGTGTCCCACGGACGCTTCCCATCCAGCAGTTGGAAATCGCCTGGATGGCAGTGGTATCCGGTCTTCATTCCGTAATGAGCCAGTTTTTCGGCGACCGCGTTGAGTTCCTCGGCGCGCTTCGTCCATTCGTCATGGCTTTCGGCGTGGAGCGCGGGGATGATGACGTATTTGTTTCCAACCGCCAGATTGAGTTCGATGGTCTGCTCGATGGTGTCAGGCTGGACATTTTCCCAGAGGGTATGCCAGCCACAGCAGACCAGACCGCTCTCCTTGAGCAACGCCGCGTAGAACTCCGGGCAGAACTGCGGTCGTCCCGCAAATTCCACGCCCTCGTAGCCCATCGTCTTGACGGCCTTCATCGTCGCCCACGGATTCTCCGCCAACTCCTTATGGACGGAGTATAACTCCAATGCAATCGGTATGTAAACCATTTTATAGAGGTTAGAGGTTAGAGGTTAAAGGTTAAAGGTTAGAGGTTAAAGGTTAAAGTCTGGGCTCTAGTCACTGGGCATCCGGGGCATCCGAGGCTTGACTTTGTGACCTAGTATCAGGTCCCAAGTCCCGCCAGTCAGAATCAGCGGTAGTTGGAAGCGGTTTGCACACGGCCGACACTCCACGGCACTTCCACCAAACCAGAGAGGTCGCGGCGTGCTTCGAGTTCCTCCAGCTTGTCCACCCGTCCGGCGAGGTAGTCGGTGATGCGCAGAGCGAGCGTGTCCAGCCGTGCGGAGAGCGTGGCGATGCGGCTGTCCACGACCTCCACACCAAAGGGCTTGGTGGTGGCGAGCCATTGCTTGCGCGCCGATTGTGCGAACTCCGCCAGCGCGGCCTGAAGTTCTCGCACACCGGAAGCGGCAATGCGGCGCAGTTCACGCTTGTCCTTCGCATCGTATGCAGTTGTGAGACGCTTCCGGAGTTCCACCTTCAAGATCATCGCCCGCAAGAAGTTGTTGAAATTTGGAAAATCTCCGGCCGAAGTCGAGCGGAAATGGCGCAGATGGTTCTGGAGCTTCTTCATTTCACCGAGCATCTTCTCTTCGACATCGGCATCGCCGACAGCGGCCTTGAAGGTCTCCATGCCGATGCCCAGCAGTGGGTCATCGAAGAAGAGCAGTCCCGCAGGCGCTTCCATGAACTCGCCCTGAGGATTGCGGAAGCGGAATGCGCGGTCCTGAAGTTCGGCAGCCAGCTGAACCCCTTCGTAGTTGGCTCCGCAGACGGCCTGGAAGCGTCTCGCGGTCTCCTCTTGGGCAACCTCCTCTCCGCAGTATGCCACGTCCGCGCATCGCGCCAAACCCGCCAGTGCGGAGTCGTAGTCGCACATCGCGCCGTCGTCGCCCCACATGGTGAAAAAGACCTCCTTGAGCTTGGCTTCACGGGCGGCCGCCAGGCCGGGGACGGCGGTGCGGTCGGTGCGACCGCGGTTGTACCAGAACATCGGGCTCCAAGTCCAGACGCCGGAGCCCAACGGCGGCTCGCACCCCATGTCCCGATGGTGCTGGATCATCTTGAGATAGGTCTCCTTGTCCTCGTGGTAGTAGTCCCAATAGACCAGCTGGACATCGCGCGGGATTTTCGCGGCGACCTCGGCGGGAATGGGGAGGTCATGGTAGTAGTCATGGTTTTTGCGATCGGCGATGCGGAAATACATGTCCGACCAAATCATCGCCTTGAGGCCGTGCGACTTGCAGATTTGATTCACCTTGTCCAGATGGCGATTGAAGAGTTCGAAGTGGTCGGCGGTGCCGTGCAAATCCCAGTACTTTCCACGGCCCATGTCGTGCGCCTCGTCCATGCCGATGTGGATGCGCCTGCTGCGCAATGCCCTACCCCACATTGCGATGGCCTTGTCGATGAATTCGTAGGTCTTGGGTTCGTCGATGAGCATCACCTCGCGAGTATCCTTGATGTCCGCGTAATGCCACCACTTGAGGAACTGGTTCCCGTGACCGAGCAGTTCGATGCATCCGATGACTTCGATGCCCAGACGGGCCGCGAAATCATCGATTTCTTTCAGTTCAGCCTCGCTGTAGGCGCCACGCATGTAGCCGAAAAGCGGTTCGCCGGGCAGTTCGTAGGTGTCCTCACAGTAGAGCAGTGCCTGGTTGTAGCCCATCAGCGCAAGCTTGGCAAGGTAGCCCTTGAGATGCTCCACGGTCATCACGCGGTTCCGCGAACAGTCGAGCATGATTCCGAAGGAGGTAAAGGGCGCCGCGGAGACGCCCTCCACTCCGCCCAGCGCCGAGCCGACACCACGAAGAGCACCCGCCAGACCGCTGTAGCGCACGTTGAAACCATTGTCCTGTCGTGCAACCTGACAGGTGGTTTTCGAGCCGGCAAGCGCATCGAAGTGCAGCGTGACGCCAGAGTCGCCAGCCGGAGTCTCCATGATTTCGGGATAATAGGCGCGAAGGGCGCGAAGGGCATCGCAGAGTTCGGCGGACAGCCCTTCCGGCTGCCAGACCAATTGGGAATTGCGTTTCAGTTGGAGAGTCTTCATCGGTTACTTGCTCCTTTTATATTCTTCCAAAAGTTTTGCAATGCGCTCGCGGGTATTCAAGAGCACGCGGGGATTGAAGGTGTAGTTGCGCAGGTCGGTCACCAGCGCGGGATCGACTTTCAGAATGGCGTTCGCCTCGCCAACCCATGCCTTCGACATTCCGGCGGAGTCCTTTAGCGCCGCATCGAGCAGCAGGTAGTAGAGTCCGTCCTCGATGCCATCTGCGTTCATCTTGAAGCGGATGGAGGGCACGACGCCCTCGGGACAGGGATAGAGCAAACAGCCGTCGCCATTGAAGTTCTCGAAGGAATTGCCCTTCCAGTTTTCAATCACGGGAGCGCCCTTCATCGGTTCGGTGCGGTAATGGTCGTCCTCATGCCAGTAATTGGCGCAGTAGTAAAGGTATCCCACGGGCTTTTCCTTCCAGGCCTGCACGCCCATCAGCATGCGTCCCATCAGCGGAGGATACTCGATGAAGGCGTTCTCGGCGAAC
>JAFXSU010000313.1 GCA_017525435.1 Victivallales bacterium | reverse complement strand
GGGTGGATTTCGCCCTTCGCGTCCTTGAGCTGGTACTTTCCGCCGGGGCCGACGGCGGGGACGGTCATCATGTACTTGGGGATGCCGGTGTGGATGTTGAAGTCGAGGAAGAGGGTCTGGCCGCCGCGGGAGAAGGCGTTCTGGGAGCCGTTGAAAATGAGCTCCTGGGCAATCTGTTTGACTTGCTTGTCGTCCAGCCCGACCAGGTATGGTGCATAGAAGATATTGATGTAGGCGATGCCAAGTGCACCTGCGTAGTTGGCCTGCATGGAGGCCAGGTAGGTGTTCAGGTGGCCGGTCAGCACGCTGGCGGATCGCGCGGGATTGGACTCGGTGTTCAGGTTGGTCAACCCGTGAAGGCCGTACTTCTTAATGTACTCGATGGAGTGGCTGGAGCAGTACACGCGGTGCGGATAACCCAGGTCGTGCAGGTGGACGGCGCCCGTGTCGTGAGCGGCCTTGACCTCCGGCGAGAAAATCGCGTCCAGCCCCCACTGTTTGAGCACCAGCTCTGCGATGGAGAGGTTCACCGCCTCGGGGTTGTTGTTCACGATATTGCTGTTCTCGTTGGACTTGGAGTACATCAGGCTCTCCACGAACTCGCGCGGAACCTGGTACATCGAAAGGTCGCGAAGCCGGCCGCTGTAGCCGTGTTCGTGAAGCACATTGTTGACCATCTCGCGAATCAACAGCGTGTTGACGGTCTTCATGTTGCTGGCGATGATCTCGTTCTCGACCTCCTTGGCCACCGTCAGCGCCTCGTCCTCTTTCATGTTCAGCTTGTCCACCAGCTTGGCGACAATCTTGGTGCGGTTCCACGGACCCAGCGCGGCGTCCCCCATCGACTGCACCAGCAGCAGACTCTGGTCGGTAATGTCGCCCTTTTCGCCCTTCGCATTCGGATCGCGGACCTTGATGGCATCACGTGCGCGTTCGCGAATTTTGCGGTAGCGCTTGTAGGCCGCCACCGTCGCCGGCAACTTGTGCTCGGCCAAAATGATCTCGACCAAGTCCTGCACATCTTCAATCGCCGGAATACGCTCGCCCTTCTCGTTGGGCTGGACATAATACTCGCACAACGGATTGTCCAACTGCGCAACCACGTCAGCGGCAATGCGGTCGGCCTCCTCGCGGCTAAAGGGCTGACCCTCGGACTTCTCGGCGGCCAATCCCGCCTTGTAGATCGCATTGGCAATCTTGGCCTCGGTAAACGAAACGACTAAACCATCACGCTTGCGGAACTTCTGGAACGGACTCGGAACGGACATGCTAACCATAACTACTTGACGGACTCCTGACAGTAAGTAATGCGGATTGGAGATTTGCGGTTAAACGCAGACACAAAAAAAGACATCAAACACACTATATATCCTGTTTCGAGGTTTGTACGACCACAATATCTTGTGTTTTGAAAAAATTTTTGTGACTTTTTTGCCCACCGCATTGAAACCTGTTAGCAATCAAGCAGTATCATTATACTACAATAGGTTGATCTTTTTTGTAAAAATTTTCCAAAACCACAATATACGGTGTTTTTGGACCACTATTTGTCCAACCCATAGTGGTTTCGTCATGGAAAAGTGGTCCTGGAAAAGTGTTTTTGCGGGCACAAAAAAAGCGCCCATGCGTTTCCGCAGGACGCTTGCTTCCGATTGGAGGAATCAGAGATGTTTTGTTGCTGCCGTCAGCTTCGACAGACGGAGACCTGGATAGCGTGGGAAATGGGTGTCTTGGAAATGACCACGAGATACCCACCGCCGCCCGCGCCGGTGATCTTCCAGCCACAAACGGTGCCTCGGTATTGTTTGATGGTCTCCTCCATCTCCGACGACATCATCGCAGGGAACATCGCAATCTGTGCCTCAAAGCTCTCCGTGGTGGCCTTTCCCCATGCCACCACATCATGGCGCTTGACCGCCTCCCAGATGGCGTCGGTCGCCGCTGCAAGGCGCCGAACTCCCTCGGCCGTGACCTTCATCCCCGCAAACGGCGTATAGCCGTCCCGTCGCAAAGGCAAAGCGACTAGATACAGGTGCCTTTCGATGAACTCCAGCGTCTCCCTGTCCGTAATGGATTCAATGGCGACTGGCCAGAATCCGTTGTCATAGTCGAGTTTGTTGAAGCCTGGCAAGAGGATTCCAAGCTGGTCCTGCGAACCAGAGACACTGGTGGTTCCAGGGGGATTCTCCACGCAAAAGAGCGTGTGCGCAAGTTGGATTCGGTCGCCTTCGGGAATCGCCGTATGCCACAGTTCGACAGCTTTTTGATGGGACGAGGTCGCCATACCGGAACGGTGGTTGAACTCCATCGTTGGCTCAATCGAGAGCGTGAGAACCGGTCCAGGAGCTAGCTTGTTCACAAATGGCTGGTCCAGCCAGCCGCCGCCTAGTTCGACACGATAGGGGATGGTGCATTCCTGCCGAAGAGCCGTGGTGGAACGCGCAGGAAGCCCCCCGTGAGGCACGCGCTGGCTAACCACCAGCCGGATACCCAGTCGTTCGCAGAACTCCTGCTTGGCGGGCGTGAAGCCATCCGTGTTCACAAAGAAGATGTCGGGCTTGAGCGCCTCGACCTCCTTGGCAAAGTCCATAATGCCGGAGCCGGAGTTGATCCAGGCGTCCTTTACGCAACGGAGTGCCTTGACCATGTAGAGGCGCTCCTGCTCGGGATTGATGGTCTTGCGGTTCTTCAGTTCGAAAATGGTCTTGTCCGAACCGATGCCCACATAGAGGTCGCCGTAGGTGGCGGCCTCCTCGAAAAACGCGACATGCCCCGAATGGAGCATGTCGTAGCAACCTGAGACAAAGACTTTTGGCATGGTCATTCAAGTCATTTCGGCAGTTGACGCAACCAAGCAGGAGAAGGCCTTACACACCTTGCCACCGATGGCGGTGGGAAATGATATGGTTGGGAAGCCGTATCTGTTCTGTGACTAGGATGCCATGAGGAAAGAACGGTGCAACTTCCTCGTGGATTTCAGGGGCAGAAGGATTCTGGTGAAACGCCTGAAACTCCAGAATGCCCAGCAGACCGGCGGGAGTGATGGGAGCCACCCTGCTATGACCGCTGAAGTCCTTGACATTGGCCGTCACGATGTAGTCAGCTCCCACACTCTGGGCGCAACACTCCTGGAGGTTGTCCTCGAAATCCGGAAAGTCGTCGTTGTCAATGGCCTGGCGGATCTCATCTGTAGTCGCACCCGCGACTTGTAAGAACTCGCACAAATCTCTCAATCCCTTGCGACGCAGTTCGGCCGGGACTTTACGCAAAACATACCATGCAATGGCAAGACTTTGCACAGCAACATATCCTTCCACTTTTTGTTCTCGGCAAAGACATATCACCTGGTCAATTTCATTAAGAAACCTGTCAACTCGGCGAGACAAGTAGGTAATGATAAGATTGGCATCCAGCAAGATTTTCATTGATTCCAGCAGGATTTAGATTTTTCCGTATTTTTCTTCTAGCCCAACGGACAATTCCTCTTTCCAATCTGCAATGTCGTATTTTTGAATTTCCGCTCTCACTCTTTGAAGATCTTCATACGCTTCACGCCGCCTTTTTAATTCATTAGACTTTATATTGTCATTCCAAGAGGACTTATGCATAGGCTTAACTTTTTCCTTCAAAAGTCCAACAATGCTTATAAGTTCCTCCTCGGGAAGCTGATCAATGAGTTGATATGCCTGTGCCTGCAGTGCCGTCATGCCATCCCTCCTGTTTTGATTCTGTTGCAATTGATTCAATGGTTCTTAATATAATCGCTTTTCTTAAACCGCAAGTCAACCCGCAGGTGAATATTCACCATTGTTTTCAGCGATTATATATGTCTATAATTACATTTTACAGCAAATGGTTATGATTTCATATAAAATCACAATATGGCAAATGAATATACGGTATTATTTGGGAATATACGGCGGCTTAGGTGAAAGGTTTTGATTACGTTCAGTTATATCCGGGTAAATTCCTGTTGCATAAATTCCGCCAGCGCTTCCTGCCAGGCAGGCATTGGCGGCAAGCCACAGAGTCGCAACATCATCTTTTCCAGTCGTGAATTCAATGGTCTAGGAGCAGGTCGAGGAAAATCGGCCGTCGTGCAGGGTTGAATCTCCTGCTGTTTCCCTGCCAGGCGGAAAATCTCACGGGCGAACTCAAACCAGGTTGCCTCGCCTTCACAGGTCAAATGGAATGTCCCGACCAACTCCGGATGTTTCAGCAGCAACGCCAAATGCCGTGCCACGGCGAAGGTGGAGGTCGGATTGCCATGCTGGTCATCGACGACCTTTAAGACCGGACGCGTCCCGTCCGCCAATTTCATCATGGAATGGACAAAGCTAGGTCCTCCAGGGCCATATAGCCATGAAATCCGGCAAATCAGATGGTTCGGACAATGTCGGCGGATCAATTCCTCACCTGCAAATTTGCTCGCTCCATAGACGGTATGCGCGTTTCCTGCCACATCAAATTCATGATAAGGCCGGTCAAGCGTTCCCTCAAAAACATAGTCTGTGGAAATGGCAATGAGCCGAACATTGTTCCGGTGGCAAGCAACCGCCACATTCAGCGAACCGATGGCATTGAGCCGATACGCCAAATCGACTTCGCTCTCGCATTTGTCCACTGCGGTCATTGCGGCGCAATGAATTACCGCATCCGCATGACATGCTTCGAGCCGTTGATTAAAGTCCACCGCATTGGTGATATCCCACTCCGGCAAGTCCGCCACAACCAGCTCATGTTCAGAGAGAATGCCTTGGAACGTGCGCCCCAGCATCCCCTTGCCACCAGTGATGACAATACGCATTACACTTCCTCCCATGCTTCAATGTCAGCCAGCGGGGGCTGCTTTTGATCTTTTGGGGATAAGATCCACTTGTCTGGCTTGATTTTCCAATCGATTCCCAATGCAGGATCATCAAAACGCATTCCGCGTTCGGCAGATGGTGCATATCGGTTGTCGCATTTGTAGGCGAAGACCGCTTCTGGACTCAGGACGGCAAAACCGTGGGCAAAGCCACGCGGGATGAAAAACTGCCTCTTGTTATCCCCGGACAGCTCCACGGCCACATGCTTTCCAAAGGTGGGCGAACCTTTGCGAATATCCACTGCCACATCCAGCACGGCACCGTAAACCACCCAAACCAACTTGGCCTGAGTATATGGTGCCGCCTGCCAGTGCAAGCCACGCACTACGCCAAACGACGACCGTGACTCGTTGTCCTGCACAAACTCGCAGGCAATTCCAGCCTC
>JAFXSU010000312.1 GCA_017525435.1 Victivallales bacterium | reverse complement strand
TCTAACGTATGAACCTTCATCCATGGTTGCCGACCAGTGCCGGCTCTTCTCCACGCGCGGCTATTTTTCTCTCCGGTGGCGGAAGCAATGCAGAGCAGATTTTGAAAGGCATGGCTGCGGACCGCGCGGCGGGCATTTCCGTGCCATTCGAGGTTGCGGTGCTGGTCACGGATGCTCCTGAAACCAGCCGTGCACGAGAACTTTCACAAATTTACCATCTCCCGCTGATTGAAGAGGATATCCGTAAATTCTATCACGATCGCGGGGAGACGAGGGTTTCGATTGCCACGCCTCGTGGATTGGAGGTGCGCGAGGAATGGACAAATGTCCTTCGTGCCAAGTTGGCTCCCTTCGGCATTGCCTTTGGGATTTTCGCCGGCTTCGTGCCGCTGACCAATCTCACCGATGATTTCCCGTGTCTCAACGTCCACCCCGGCGACCTGACCTACCGCGAGAATGGTGAACGCCATCTGGTTGGACTGCACGAGATTCCGATTGAACGAGCGATACTGGCGGGACTGGACTACCTGCGCTCCTCCGTGATTTTGGCGACGCGGGTGGTCAGTGGCGGCGGAGGGATGGACGCCGGTCCGCTGCTGGGCATCTCCGCTCCCATGCCGATGGAGGTCACGCCAGACCAACTCAGCGAGTTCCGAAAACTCGCCGCCGCGCGCCCCGCAAAGCGCCCGGTCGGTGGATATCACGATGCGCTGGAAGAATTTGCATCTGCACAACAGGAGCGACTTAAGGTCGCCGGGGACTGGGTGGTCTTCTATCCCGTCATCCGAGACTTCGCAGATGACCGGTTCTACTATGACGAGGAAAACGGACAACTTTTCTTCCGCGCTGGCAATGGCCGTTTCCATCCCATCGAGACAGTCCAGTACTCCGCAGACGGTGCCCGCGAGATTCTCTTTGACGAGACCTGCGGGGAGTGATTTTTTGCGTGTTTTTACGGAAAAACTTGAAAAAATACATTTTTTTCTTATAATTATACAAACTTTTTAATTCGTTCCCCAGATAACCAACAAAAACAAATCACCATGAAGAAGTCCTTTACCCTGATTGAACTCCTGGTGGTAATCGCAATCATCGCGATTCTCGCCTCCATGCTCCTGCCCGCATTGTCCAAGGCCCGCGAGAAGGCCCGTGCCATCTCCTGCATGAACAACCTCAAGCAAATTGGTCTGACCTATTTCATGTATCAGGACGACTATGATGGTTACTGGATGAACGCAGTGGTTGCTGGTCACGGGATCTGGGAGCCATGGCCCTGCTATATGAGTGCCTACGAAAAGGTTCCTGCCAAGAACCTCTACTGCCCGAGCGCACCCACGGTGGGTATTGAATGGATGGGCAAGAAGTGGAGCGCGGAAATTGCCAGTAAACCCCACGAAGCGACCTTCCGCCAGAACTGTTCCTACGGCATGAACTATGAGGGCATTGGACTGTTTACTTGGACCTCTGAAGGAACAGGCAAGCCATTGACCACGAGCAAATTCCTGTCTGCTATGGGCAAGCCTACCATGTTTATCGTCATCGGCGATTCCTGCCCCAAGAGCGTTTCGGATACTAATACCGACTACACCTGCTTTATCACCCCATGGTTTACCTACCCGGCGAACGCCAGCGGCGACCGTTATGCCTGTAAGCGTGCCACCCACTCCGGGAATTTCCAATATGTCGCGGCGGACGGCCATGCGACCGCTTTGTCGCTTGGCCATATCTACCCTGGCAATACCTGCTTCTATAATCTTCCCAGTGCCTACTACTGGCAGCCGCGCCATTACGATCACAACGGCAAAATCTATTACTTTGGTGAAACCATCGGGCCGCTCCCGGCTGGCTGGTAACCGGCAACTGGTATAATTTCTATTGAGAAATCTCCGCCGTGCATGTTTTTAAAGCGTGCACGGCGTTTTTTTGTGCATTTATTGCGTGTGTGGACTTGAAATCAAGTGATTTTTACCTATAATTATCTCTGATTTCATTTTGTTAATCCCTACCAAGTTGACAACATTCCCGATGAAAAAGACCTTTACTCTGATTGAACTGCTCGTCGTCATCGCGATCATCGCGATTCTCGCCTCCATGTTGCTGCCAGCCTTGTCCAAGGCCCGCGAGAAGGCCCGTGCCATCTCCTGTATGAACAACCTCAAGACTCTGGGGTTGACCTTCCTCATTTATGAGAATGAAAATGTCGGTTACTGGATGAGTTCCGTGGTCTGCAATTCGGACAGCTCTTTCTACGAACCCTGGCCGATGTACATGACCGCCTACGAAAAGGTCCCGGTGAAGTCGATGTACTGCCCGAGCGTTCCTGCTGTCGGCATCGAGTATGCCCACCTGAACTGGGCGCAGTTGTGGCAGAAGGGGGCGGAGATTCGCCAGAAAGTCCGCATGAACTACTCCTACGGTTCGAACTACGCCACTACAGGGCAGCGGAACGAGGGAAATCCGAACGAGGCAAACAGCCCTAGCCAGCCGATGAATACCGAACGCTTCATGAGCACCCACGGCAAACCCGCCAAGATTATCATCTATGGCGACTCCACCCCCAAAAGCGTGGAAGGCGGCATTACCTGGGATGATACAACCATGCATATCGGCCCGAACTTCACCTATCCAGTGGATGTCGGCAATGACTGGAGTTACTCCACCCGCGCCACCCATTCTGGGAATTTCCAGTATGTCGCCCTGGACGGGCATGCCACCTCGCTGGCTTTGAATAAGATCCGCAAGGTGAAATACACGCAGGAAGGCCGCTGGCTGTGGCAGCCATCCTTTGAGTGGCGCACGAACAACTACCGCATGGAAACCTGGCCGTGAGGTCAGTTCCCTGAAAACAGGCGAATATGATTGGAAAGGCACGCATCTAAGTGGCGTGCCTTTCTTGTTGAAATTCCGTCATGGTATTTTTCAAGTTTTTTGATTATTTTTCCATGAAAAAGCATGAAATTCTTACGAGATATTTGTTTTTTTTAGTTATTTTTCCTATAATTATATGTGAATGGATTTTTGGGTTTCTTGTCATTCTTAAACCATCCAATACTACTTATGAAAAAGTCCTTTACCTTGATTGAACTCCTGGTGGTTATCGCCATCATCGCCATCCTGGCCTCCATGCTCCTGCCCGCGCTTGCCAAGGCGCGCGAAAAGGCCCGTGCGGCCTCTTGCATGAATAACCTGAAGCAACTTGGTCTCCAGAATGTCATGTACGGCAATGACTACAATGACTTCGCTCTGGCGGCCTACTTCCCGAACGACAGTTCTACGATTCCCTGGCAGGTCTATTTTGCAGTGAGAGGATCCTTCAGCGGCTACACCGCCGAGGGCGGCTGCGCCCCGAAGATGCTGGTCTGCCCGTCTGTCAAGACCAGAGGTGAGCAGTATCTCCAGGTTCCTCAAAATGTCTCTACCTTGGCTGAACTGCTCGCCGCAGTGAACCTAACGAAACTGCAGTCCACGATGTCCTACGGCATCAACTACCGCACCTGGGGTTTCTCGACGGTGCGTCCTTCCTGGAATCGCGGCTACACCGGTGCGCATACTTTCTCGCAGGTCGGTTCGATGGGCCAAATGAGCAAGGTCATCTGGGCTGCGGACTCCTGCCCGGCCGGCGATGCTCTCGTGGCATTGAATGACAGCTGGGCGCACCGCTCCTTCATGGTCGGCATGGATTTCTCCAACCCGAGCCATGTTGGTACCGCCAACAACTGGTGGGTTCCGATGAACGAGGCGCATACCGGTTCCGGGAACATCGCCTTTGGCGATGGCCATGTCGCCACGCTGAAAGGAAATCAGTTTGGTATGTGGTCTGGTGCAATTGCAAAGATCAATTGGCCTCGCTGGTCGCCGTGCGCCTGGGGATCAGAGGAGGACAACTACATGGAGATTGGCACCAAGTATAACTGAGTGCCGTCTTCTGCCCGAAAGCGGATAATCCGAAACGAATCAACGGCCGCAGTGCTTTACGAAGCTCTGCGGCCGTTTTGGGTTGTGCAATTCTATCGTTAACTTTTGGAATGATATTGTTGATTGGGAGTGCCGTCACGGTATTTCCTGCCACCCTTTCAGGGGTCTTTTGGGGGAACCACCACCTCGGGTTTCCGAAAAATTTGTGGGACAGGTGGGACAATTGGGACGAGTGGGACAGGTGGGACAATTGGGACGTGTGGGACAATTGGGACAATTGGGACGAGTGGGACAGGTGGGACGTGTGGGACGTGTGGGACGAGGCAATCGAAAACCACCGTCCCATTTATCCAAGTAGGCAAGTTAAAGATATCGTTCCCCAAAATATCACGTCTGGTCCAGTGGAGGTCTCAAGTCTCAAGACAGCAGTCAAAAAGCCATATAAGAAGCTTATTTGAAGAAGCCCAGAATGACGACGCCAATCAGGATGCAGGCCAGCGCACCGAGTTTGGCTTTTGCATGCTTCTCGTGGAGGATGAGGACGCCGAGGGCGAAAGATACCACTACGGAGAGTCTCCGCAAGATACCCAGGATGCCGATCTGGGCGTCCGGCGATGCGGTTGCATGAAAGAAGGTCCAGTCTGCAATGGCGAGAAAAAGTCCGATGGCGGGGATGGACCATCGCCACTGGAATTTCGTCTCTTCCCGCAAGACGGGCAATATTCTCTGCACGAGGAGAATGGCCCCTAGGATGAATACCAGGTCAATGGCGAAATGCAGCTGCACGCGGTTGGCGTCGAGGTGCAACGTATGCATCAGGAAGCGGTCGTAGAGGGCGCTGGCGGAGCCGACCAAGGTGGCGGCGACGACCATCTTCACGCCGCGGCTGCGCCAGGAGAAGCCCTCAAGGTGTCCGATGTTGTTGAAGAGGTAGTATCCTGCGAAGACCACCGCCATTCCGACCAGCTGCGGGAAGGACGGTCGTTCTCCGAAGAGGCAGACGCCGCCGAGTGCAACCCAGACGGGCGAGGAGGCGCGAATCGGCGCGGCGATGGAGATGGGCAGGTCGTACAAGGCGAAATACCCCGCAATCCAACTGGTCGTCACAATGGCGGACTTGAGAAGAATGAGCCACCATTCGCGCCATGGGCAGAAGAACAGCGCACGGAAATTCCCGCTGAGGAACACTGCGCCCACGATGATGACAGAGCCGGCGACGGTTGCCCAGAAGAGCGTGGTCATCACATGGTTGGCATTTACCGCGTGCTTCTTGCAGAAGTCGTAGAAGCCCAGCGACAAGGCGGAGCAGAGAATCAGGACAAACCAGCTGTCCATTAGAGGAGTAGAGCTTAAGGCGATTTACGGGGTGAAGAGCAGGAAATCCAGTCCCGCGATGTTCTTCATGTGCTTCTGGTTCGCCGTACAGAGCGTGAGGTGGTGTTCGCAGGCGGTGGCGGCAATCAGGGCGTCGGTGACATGCAGTCCGTCGAAGAGTGCATGTTCTTCAACCAGGATGGAAGCGCGATGGGAGATGGCCTCAGTAACGGGAAGGATGTCGAAATGGAGATGCATAAAATTATGTTTCATGGTGAGCAGATGAATCTTGTTCTTTGCACCTTGCAAGACTTCCATATAATTGATAATGGACATTTTCCTTTCAGGTTCATCAAGGATCATTTGCGCTGCTTTGCGCGAGCCCCGGAACATCCAGATTAACACATCGGAATCAAAAAGCATCGTCGAACCTCCCCTTTCGCAGGTTCTCGACATACTCCACGGGATCCGCCATGTCCTCGCGGTCCGCCCACATCCCAAAACCAGGAATGTCTTCTGGCATTATGGGAGGCGCTGGCAGGGTGAGTTCATAGGGGACGATGACCGCCAGCTTTTTGCCGCGGCGGGTCAAAGTGACCTTTTCATTGTGCTCCAACGCATACACGATCTCACGCATTTTTCTGCGCAAATCCAAGACACTGGCGATCATCTTGATCTCCTGGCTTTGAAGTGAACAGTTGTACTGTGCAGTTTAGATGTTGAAGTGCACACTTGTACTATACACTTCAAATGAAAACCTGCACGAGGTCAAGGTGTCTTCCGGGGCATTTGCAGCACCAAAATTGCCATCAGTACCAAGATGATGCCGACGATGACCGCCAGACTGAGACGCTCGTCATAGAATAGGATTCCCGCCAGCGTGGCGACCAGCGGCTCGACGGCGACAAGCACGGCGGCGCGGGAGGCCTCCATCCGTGCCAGTCCGGCAGTATAGCAACAATACGGCAGGATGGTCGAAATAACGACGAGTGCCAGAACCCACAGCCAGAGCATGGGCTGTTGCATGAAGGTGTGAGCGACGGTGCCCCAGTGTGGCAAGACGAAACTGGCGATGGCGGAACAGAGGAAGTTCCAGAAGGTGATGGTTGCGGTGGAATAACCGCGCTTTTGCGCATATCGTCCGAAGATGGTGTAGAGGCCATAGCACAGCCCGCTGCTCAGTCCGGTTGCCAATCCCGTGAGGGTAAGGGTGGGCTTGCCGTCGGCGATGCCCGAAACCAGCGCGCAGCCGACAAGCATCAAAAAGAGTGCCAGAAATTTCTGTCGGGTGAATGGCTCGCGGAACAGGATTCGCGCGAGAATCGCAATGAAGATGGGCGAGGTGTATAATAGGATGACCGCAACCCCGATGGAGGTGCGTTGGAGAGTCAGGAAGTAGCAGTAGTTGAAGAGCAGGATGCTTACACAACCGCCACCGACAAAGCACCAGATGTCATGCCAGCGGATACGCAGGAGACTGGGGCGCCAGACGGCCAATGCCATGCCCAGGATGAGCGTGGCAATCAGCGACCGTAAGGCGCACGCATCGGCTGGGGAAAGGCCGGTGGCGGTGATATGTCGAAGGAAAACTCCAAGCAATCCCCAGGAGACCCCGGCGAGAATGACAAGGATTGTGGCCATGAACCCGTCAGTTGCCGAAACCGCGTTGGACAATATCGTCCCACGCCTCGCCGTCGATTTCCTCGTCGTGGAAGAGTTTTCGGCGGTCGCCGTCCGTGATGGGACGTAGGACACGGCAGGGATTTCCGGCGGCCACGCACCAATCCGGGAGGTCGCGCGTGACCACACTGCCGGCGCCGATCACCACATTGCTGCCGATGTGGACCCCCGGGCAAATGACCGTATTGCCGCCAACCCAGACATTGTCCCCGATGGTGACTTCCTTGCCGTATTCGTAGCCGGAGTTGCGGGCGGCGGGGTGGATGGGATGCCCGGCGGTGTAGATGGCGACATTCGGTGCAAGCATCACATTGTCACCAATGACGACTTTCGCAACATCCAGAATAGTGCAGTTATAGTTGGCAAAGAAGCACTTGCCGACATAGGTATGGGAGCCGTAGTCGCAATGGAACGGCGGACAGATGATGGCGTCGCCAGGCGATGAACCCAGCAAGGCCTTCGTGGCGGCAAGTAATTCCGCGATATCGGCACGCCCCAGGGAGTTCAGGCGATGAAGACGCTCGTGGCAGATGCGGACTTCGGCGATGACGGACTCGTCCGCGATATATGCCATCTGGCGGTCGCGGCGTTCGATTTGGGATAATGGGGACATTGCGGTTTCAGACGATTCTGTTGGGGTGAGGCAATTGCCTTGGATATCGCGCAAAATATATTGGATAAATGGAATATTACTATCCTGAATCCGTGAATTTTCATAATGGATGTAGCGGCGTGGGACTCTTGGGACTCTTGTGACAATTGAGACAATTGGGACGATTGGGACAATTGGGAAAGTGTCCCACAGGTCCCAGGTGTCCCACAGGTCCCACAGGTCCCAAGTGTCCCAGGTGTCCCAGGTGTCCCAGGTGTCCCACAGGTCCCAAGTGTCCCAGGT
>JAFXSU010000311.1 GCA_017525435.1 Victivallales bacterium | reverse complement strand
CCCATGACCTCCAGCGTGACATTGGTGAGCGTGTTGAGCAGATAGCGGTCATGGGAAACCAGAAGTAAAGTTCCCGGATACCCCTTTAGATATGAACTTAGCCACTCGACAGCAGGGACATCGAGATAATTCGTTGGCTCATCCAGCACCAAGATGTCCGGTTGCGAGACAAGGATGCGCGTCAATTCCGCACGAATCTGCCATCCTCCAGAGAAAGACACGAAAGGATCATTGAAACGTGAGGGAGAGAAGCCGAGGCCGGAAAGCGTCGCCTCGGCGCGGTTACGCAACTCGTAGCCACCCAAGTGCTCGAAGCGCGTCTGAAGATCTCCCAAGCGTTTCAGCAGGCGCTCCTGCTCCACGCCTTGAGCATGACTCAGCTCCATTTCTACCTTCGACAATTCTTCTTGGATGGCATTGAGCTCCGGAAGCGCATTCTCCGTATATTCGATAAGAGAACACTGCACCGCATGGGCGTTGAGTTGCTGACGAACATAGCCTAGACGTTGGCTCCCTGGATAACTGCACTCGCCGTGGTCAGGCTTCATGCGCCCAGAGAGCATCTCCAGCAGAGTGGACTTGCCCGCACCATTCGGCCCAACGAATCCTACCCGCTCGCCGTCATGGATGGCAAAATTCGCCTCCACAATCACCTGTTGACGACCAAAATTCTTACTGACATTGACAAACTGAATCATGGGTGTATTTACTAACTAATTAACAAATTTATTACGAATATATTATTATCAATTTATTTTCAAAATGACAGAAAAACTAAGATTCCGTATGCAAATGTGTCGGATGACTTGCAAAATGCCGAAACTGCCATTACATTACTTTCGTAGGGGGTGGGGGCTTTACCTCCCTAATTGGTCGTACGCGCGAGGCAATTAGCAATTTGCAATTATTCGTCGAGTGCATTAGAAATTCTATGAGACATGAAACTATAGAAATTCTAGAGCAACTTGAAAAGGCTAGAAGTTCTAGAAAACTCCGTCAGCCGGAAGAGCCGGAAGAGCCGGAAGAGCCGGAACCGCCGGAACCGCCGGAACCGCCGGAACCGCCGGAAGAGCCGGAACGCAGCAACAGCCGGAGTAGGTTACGCACTATCCTTTCCCAAATCGACGAACTGTGCGCCAATGAAATTTCGCAGTGTCTCGGGGGCAATGGCGATGTTAAGACCGATTCTGCCACCTGAAACGCAGATGTAGTCGAAGAGGATGGCTGTTTCGTCAATCCAGGTGGGAAAGAGCTTCTTCTGTCCAATGGGCGAACAACCGCCATGGACATAGCCAGTCAATGGAAGCAATTCGCGCTGGGGCAACATCTCGACAAATTTCTGCCCACAAGCCTTCGCGGCCTTCTTGAGATCCAGCTCCATGGTGGCGGGAATCACGAAGACAAAGTGAGTGCGCGGCGTGGCTCCGCAGGTCACCAGCGTCTTGAAGACTTGTTCCTCTGGTTCACCGATGGTCGTGGCAAGTGATTTTGCATCCAGCCTGCCGTCCATGATCTCGTATTCATACCACCGAAAGGGAATCTGCGCCCCCTCCAGCAGCCGCAGGACATTGGTCTTGACTTTTGGAGAAGTGCTGGCATCACCAATTTGCATGGCGGAGTTCCTCCAAGATGTCGAAATCGGAACCAGGATATTTGATGCGGTTGATCTCCTGGTAATTTTCATGTCCCTTGCCAGCCACCAACAGGAAGTCGCCGGACCGCATTGCCTTGACCGCAGCCTGGATAGCTCTCCGCCGATCCGGTTCCTCGTAAAACACCGTCCCAGCCGGCACTCCACTCCGCACATCCGCAAGAATCGCCAGTGGATCTTCGGTGCGCGGATTGTCGCTGGTCAGCCATAGCACATCTGCCCCCGCTGCCGCGGCAGCTGCCATCTGCGGGCGTTTCCCGCGATCTCGGTCTCCGCCGCAGCCAAAGACAATTCCCAGGCGACCGGTGCACAACGGCCGAAGGGTCGCCAGCGCCTTGGCAATCTCCTCCGGCGTATGCGCATAGTCCACGAAAGCGACAACGCCATTGGGACATTCCACGCGCTGGAGACGGCCCGGCGCCCCTTTCGTCACCATCAGCGTCTGTTTTATCACCTCATCCTTCACACCCAGGCTATGCGCCAAAATTCCGGCACAATTGGCATTATAGAGGTTGAAGTATCCGGGCAAATTGGTTGAATATGGTTCGGGACCGCTTTTCAGACTAAAGGGCATCAGTCGTGCAGGACTTCCCTGCGCAAGTTCCTTGAGCAGCCGCAACCCGGCTTCGTCATCAATATTGATAACCGCCGCCGCTCCAGGTGCCAGGCACTCGATGAAGAGCTTTCGCTTGGCCTGATAGTAGTTCTCCATCGTCCCATGGTAGTCCAGGTGGTCGCGCGAGAAATTGGTAAAGGCCGCCGCCACAAAACGCGCCGTGCCCATGCGTTCCTGGTCGAGTGCGGCGCTGGAGACTTCCATCACCACATGCGTCACACCGTTGGCAACCATCTCCACAAAAAGCTGTTGCAACTGGAACGGCGTGGGCGTAGTGCGGTCTGCCTCACGCTCGACGCCCTGCCCCATATCATAGACCACCGTGCCGATCATCCCGACGGCCAAGCCCGCCGCGCGTAGGATATCCCTCAGCACGTAAGCCGTCGTTGTTTTTCCACATGTCCCAGTAATGCCAATCAGCTTAAGTCGCTGTGCCGGATATCCCGCCATCGCCTCGGCAATACGTCCGCATACGACATAGCCCGTCCCCGGACGAATCCGCACAACCGGAACATCCTCCGAAACCTGCAGATCACTATCGCTTACCACCGCGACCGCCCCCGCCGCGACGGCTTCCGGAATAAATCGGTTGCCGTCACTGACCGCGCCGCGAATCGCGCAGAAGAGCATCCCCGGCATAATCTTCCGGGAATCCCACGTCGCCCCGATCAACTCCACCTCGTTTCCGACCACTGGCGCTACCGCCAGCCAAGGTGCCAATAACTGGATGAGGTCGCGGACGGTCATTGCGGATAAAGATGTTGCGTAGTAGCTAGCACGCGTAACAATAATGCATTACGCATTGTCGCCACGAGGCGGGCCGAATTTTAGCAGACGACGCTGTTTGCGATTCAATTTCGGAGTCCCATCCTCATTGAATTGCGGGACTGGGGGCTTCGGTGGCTTGGTAGCCGCAGGAGCCTTTGAAGGCTTCGCCGTGCGTCCCCCGTCCCCATTGGATCGCGAACGAGATGGAACAAAATCTTCCGCATGACGACGTGACGGTCGATCGCTATCAAAATCGGCAGTTCGACGACGCGGACGGTCATCGTAGTCATCAAAGGAACGGCGGCGAGGACGCTCCTCATAATCATCATGCGACCGCCGAGGCGGACGATCCTCTTCGAAATCACGACTGCGACGACGCGGACGATCCTCATAATCGTCATAGGAACGACGACGCGGACGATCTTCTTCGAAATCGTGTCCGCGGCGGAACGGGCGGTCGTCCCTTTTCCCTGCATGAGAACGCTCGGACGCAAAACTTTCATCACGATCGCGAGGCGGACGGTCATCGCGGTCACGATCCCGGTCGCGAGGCGGCCGACCGCCTCCACGACGTTCACGACGCTCTCCACGATCGCCACGATCGCCACGATCCTTGCGTTCCCGACGCTTCGGATGCATCAGTTCCTCGACGCGCTCGGCGGACAGTCCGATGTTCTCGGGACCCTGGTCAGCGGTTGCAGCCAGGTGCTTCGACACCATCTTGGTGAAAAGAACCGCCGGATCCTGGTCCTGCTTTTCCGTCATCTCGCAGATGGTATTGTAAAGCTGCGCATCCAATTCGCTGGAGAAGAGCAATCCAAGCAACTTCTCAAGCCGCTGGGCATTGACCTCACTGCGCGAGGGAATCTGCCCCAACGAAATCTTGGCACCGACATTGCGGCGAATTGCCGAGAGAGCGCGCAATTCATGCGGCGTGACCAACGTGATGGCCTTGCCAGCTTTGCCTGCACGGCCTGTGCGGCCAATGCGGTGCACATAGGAACGGCTGTCGAATGGGAGATGGTAGTTGAATACATGCGTGACATCCTCAATGTCCAGTCCGCGCGCGGCAACGTCGGTGGCCACCAGAATGTCGAACTCGCCTCGGCGGAAAGCCGCCATCACGCGGGAGCGCTGTGCCTGTTCCATGTCGCCATGCAGACAATTCACATTGTATCCCCTGCCGCCCAACAGAATATTGAGTGAATCCGCCTCCTCGCGTGTCCGACAGAAGATAATCGCCTTGCCGACATCCTCGGTCTCAATCAGACGAATGACCGCGTTGATGCGCTCGCTCTCCTCAATCACAAAGTAGCTCTGTTCAATTTCATTGTTCGCGGCCTCCGGAAAATCCGTTTCCAGCTTCACTGGGTCATGAAGGATATTCCTGGCCAGACGCTCCACCTGCTTGGGCATCGTCGCCGAGAAGAGCATCGTCTGATGAGGTCCGGGGAAATGTTCGAAAATTTCCTCCACGTCGTCGATGAAGCCCATATCCAGCATCTCGTCCGCCTCGTCCACTACAATGATGGCGGGGTTCACATCATCGAAGTGCTTGGTTTCCATCAAATCAATCAGACGCCCCGGCGTGGCCACCAAGATGTTGATTCCCTCCCGCAGAAGTTTCTCTTGTCGGCTATACGACTGACCGCCTGTGAAAGCCGCTGTCTTCAGCCCCGTGAAATGCCCCAACCGATAGAGTTCGCTGGAGACTTGCGCGGCCAGTTCCCGCGTCGGCGTGAGGACCAGCATCTGCAAGCCCGGAAGATTGCGAATACGTTCCATCGACGGCAGGCCAAATGCGGCGGTCTTGCCGGTTCCGGTCAATGCCTGCCCAAGTAAATCTTTGCCCTTCAGTGCCTCAGGAATGGCAATCCGCTGAATTGGCGTAGGCTCCGTAAACTCCGCAGCTGCAACACCCTGCATCAATTCTGGGCAAAGCCCGAACATTGCGAAACCCTCTGAGTCCGAAACGGTTTCGGACTTTCCCTCAGCCGCAGGAACCATTTCTTCCGGCGTTTCCTCAGTCGAAACAGTCGCCGCCATATTCGTATTTTGATCATCCTTCATGATAGTTTCATCATTCTTATCCATGATTCTTTTCCTTACGACAACATCGTATTTTGACAAACCCAATGAGTAAAATGCAACAAATGAGGCTTTTGCCTCAAATCACAAAAGACAAAATCAAAGCTTTACAAAGGCGCAATCGCCCTCTCCGCCGAGACTTTTGCTTAATATAATGACAAAACATGACACCGTAGAACAATCTTGTCTTTTTTTACATAAATTCTTTGCAAATGTGCATTTTTGCATTATAGTACAATGTTTACGCCCGCGCGTTTTTTTGTTCAGCCGTCTTGCGGGTATGTCATTTGGACGGCGGTCGTCTTCCCTAACCACAAAAACAACCCTAAATTTTCAAATGAGTAACTTTGTTGACCTGAACAACATGCCGACAATGGACCAGTTGTTTGGCGAAGGCCCCCAGCCGCAAGCCAAGCCGAGCGAGAATTCCATTGTGAAAGCCAAGATCGTCTCCAAGAACGACAATGGCGTTATGGTGGATCTCGGCCTCAAGTCCGAGCCATTCATCGACCGTTCTGAATTCAAGAACTTCGATGAAATCAATATCGGCGATGAAATCAAAGTTTTGCTTGAGCGCCTGGAAGGTGAAAACAGCGCTCCTCAGGTCAGCGTCAAGAAGGCGGAGGCCCAGGAGTCTTGGGATGACATCGTGAACAACCATCCCGAGGGCTCGGTAATCAAGGGCCTGGTGACCAGCCGAGTGAAGGGCGGTCTGATTGTGAATGTCGGTGGCATCGAGGCATTCCTGCCTGGTTCGCAGGTGGATGTCGGTCAGGTGCACGACCTCGACGCCTTCGTCAATAAGGAATTGGATCTGAAGATTCTGAAGATTAACAACGACCGCAAGAACATCGTGGTCTCTCGCCGCGAGTTGCTGGAGGCCGAACGCGCCACCCGCCGCGCCGCCCTCCTCGAGGACCTTCAGAAAGGCCAGATTCGCAAGGGCATTGTCAAGAACATCACGGATTTCGGTGCCTTCGTGGATCTCAATGGCATGGATGGCCTGCTCCACATCACCGACATGAGCTGGGGCCGCGTGACTGATCCGCACACCATCGTTCAGCAGGGCCAGGAAATCGAGGTGATGATCCTTGACGTGGACAAGGAGCGCCAGCGCGTTTCCCTGGGCCTCAAGCAGAAGGAAGGCAATCCGTGGGACACCGTCGAACTCAAGTATTCCCAGGGCACCAAGGTGCATGGCAAGGTCGTCAACGTGATGCCATACGGTGCGTTCGTTGAGCTGGAGGAAGGAATTGAGGGTCTCATCCATGTCACCGAGATGAGCTGGACCAAGAAAGTCAACCGCGCCACCGATGTGCTGAACATTGGCGACGAGGTGGATGCCGTGGTTCTTGCCATCCACAAGGAAGACCGCAAAATCTCCCTGGGCTTGCGCCAGGCGCAGGTGAATCCGTGGGAAATCATCAAGGAGAAGTACCCGAAGGGCACCCGCATCAAGGGCAAGGTCCGCAACATGACCGGCTATGGCGCATTCGTGCAAATTCAGGATGACATCGATGGTATGATCCATGTCTCCGACATGAGCTGGACTCGCAAGATCAACCATCCGTCGGAAATGCTCCAGAAGGGTCAGGAAGTCGAAGCCGTGATTCTGGACGTGGATGCCGAGAATCAGCGCATCAGCCTCTCCATGAAGAAGCTTACCGATGATCCGTGGCAGGATATCCAGAAGAAATACAAGGTCGGCGATGAGGTCGAAGGCAAAGTCACCAAACTGGCTTCGTTTGGCGCATTCGTCGAGTTGGACGGTGGCATCGATGGTCTCATCCACATCTCCGAACTCTCCGATGACCGTGTCAATCGGGTAAAGGACATTGTTCAGGTTGGGCAGACAGTCAAGGCCCGCGTGAAGAACATCTCCACCGAAGAGCGCCGCATCGGTCTCACCATGAAGACTGATGGCAACCTCGGAAGCGAACCCGCCAAACCCACGCCTAGTGCCACCTTCAGCGCTGCTCCCGTTGAAACCAGTGGTCTTGGTGGTCTGGGCGGCATCCTCGACGATGCCCTCAAGAAGGCTGACAGCGATACCATCGAAATCAATGGCGAAGAGCCGCCTGCAGCAGAAGACGCACCCAAGACGGAAGAATAATCTTCCCATACTGAGCCGCTTCTGAGGCAACCGCCGCACTGTGCACAAGCATGGCGCGGCGGTTTTGTTTGCTAGGGCCCCCTAGAAGCTCTAGAGCACCTAGAACCTCTAGAACCTCTAGACCTCTAGAACCTCTAGAACCTCTAGAACCCCTTGCCGGAACGTGCTGCCTGCACCATCTGGTCAATTGTACGATCTCCGCGCGACAGATAGTTTTGCGTAAAATAATATGTAATCACATATAACGCATTGGATTTCTGGTAAAAATGCAGTTTTTTCGCAGACTGCCTCTGAACACAGGATCGGCGGGATATTGGTTTCATTGGGATGGTCTTTATTGTCCATGCCATAAAATATCACCTGATTTGCATTTTTGCAAGATAATTGAAATTATTTTTGAAATAATCAAGCGATATTGATCAAAAGATACCGGACACTATCCCATCATCACCGCGTTTCGCCAGGTGCCGGTGACCTGCCAGCCATGAATACGTGCCAATTCCAAGAATCGTTGCACTGCGTGGCGCTGCCCCTCGTGAAATGCATTCGACAAGGCGACCACACCATTCGGTGCCAGTTGTGAACGCAACACCTGCAGCAAGGCATGAAATTGTTCATCCTTCTGCATAAAGCGCCCACCTGCCAAACCATTACACAATATTACCGAAAATCCACCTTCACCCGCATACGCCAAAATATCGTCTGCCACAAAATGCGCCTTTACTTGGGAGAATGGCGCAAAATGGCTTGTGCGGCCCGTATCATGCGGAAGAGTGCGCATTTCGGCCATCCACGCCTCCAGCGGCTCCAGCGTGACTCCCACGCCCTCCGAACACCCCAACTCCACAACCGCCTCCAGCGTTCCCAACCCAATGCCGCACCCCAGATCCAGCAGTCGCCCTGCGGACGGCATTTTCATCTGACGAAGAGTTTCAAGTTGCCTGGGATAACGACCAACGTCCGTGCCAAAACGCGGGGGATCGGCACAGGCACAGAAGAACGGCAACAATTCGTCATCATCAAGGCTGACTCGACCACTGTATTGGGGCAATTCCTCCCAAAACTCCAGAATCGATTCCAAAGTGCCATCTTGCAAGAGGTGCGGAACCCACGCATCCGATGGCAGAAATGCACGTGCTACGCTTCGTAGCGAACATGCGAACTCCCGCCACGGCAAAAAGGTTTCAACGCATTCGCGAAGCTCCGGCGAGACAATTACCCCAGGCGTCCACGTCACGCCACCGCGCTCATGCCAGTTCCGCAACAACGCCTTCCATCGGGCGTTGTGACGCGCCAGCGAATCGGCGGCAGCCGCCGAATGGAATAGTTCTGGAATACCTTGCCATGACATATATCGAATATAATAGGAATCGCCAGTTTTTCTGGAAGCTCTAGAGGCTCTAGAAAATCTAGACCTAGAAAATCTAGACCTAGAAAATCTAGAAGTTCCAGAGGCTCTAGAAAATCTAGCCTAAAAAAACGCGCCGCAAGGCGTAGGCCATGCGGCGCGTGTAGCTTAGTCAGCCAACCGTCAGCCGATTAGGGCAGCGGGATGGTGGCGTGGAACTTGTCGGTGATACCAATCTTGCCGAAGTATTGCGCGTTGTTGGGATCGGTGCTGGTGTAGCTCTTCGTCGCTTCCAGACGGTCCCAGTCGGTACCAGTGTTGGGATTGTCGGTTCCATCACCCTTATTCATCGCGGCACCAGCGTGGCCATCGGCGAAGGCGGCATTGCCGAAACCACTGTGACGATAGGAGGTCGCCATCAGGATCGGAATGGAATCGCAATCTTCACGATAGTAGTGGAAGAGCTGCCAAGAACCACCGATACCAGCGCGGCAGTTACGGT
This sequence comes from Victivallales bacterium, assembly GCA_017525435.1. Lineage (GTDB taxonomy): Bacteria > Verrucomicrobiota > Lentisphaeria > Oligosphaerales > Oligosphaeraceae > RGIG1601. The sequence continues at coordinate 6,959 of JAFXSU010000311.1, read as the reverse complement.
CCCAGTAGAGGAGCAGCAGATCCGGGCTCTTGGCCTGGATGTTCTTGCGCCAGTTGTTCCACATACGGGGATTGATGTTGCTTTCACTATAGGAAGGAGTGGGGCCGTCACCGCCGTCATTCGAACCAGAGCAGTGCTGGCTGGAGAAGTGGATGGAGCCGTTCGCGGCATAGCCGGTACCAGGACGCTTGGCCCAGTCAGAGTCCTTCGCATAGGCCTTGGCCAGGGACGGGCACTGGAAGAGCTTATGAGCGGCTTCGCCTTTCTGCGCCCACTCCAGGGTGGTCTCAATGCGGGAACCCATCGTGGCATAGTTGAAGCACTGCCAGTACATGTTGTCGGAAGAGAAGGTCTGCTGGGTGCCACTTTCATCCGTGTAAACGAAGCGCCCCTTGCCCCACTTGGAAGGCAGGAAGAAGTCGTCGTAGTCGTTGGAGTACATGATGTCGCCCAGGGCAATCTGCTTCAGGTTGTTGACGCAGGAGATAGCGCGGGCCTTCTCACGGGCCTTGGAAAGGGCGGGCAGGAGCATGCCAGCCAGAATCGCGATGATGGCGATAACCACCAAGAGTTCAATCAGGGTGAATGATTTACGCATTTTGGTTAACCTCGTTATGATTTTAGGGGAAGGAATGTTAAAAAAAAGTTTTTCTAGCTTTCAGCAGTAATGCAAAATGAGCGTCTGGATTGCTCTTTCCCTAATTGTAGGAAAGAATTGCCCCAAAAACAAGTGTTTTTAGAATTTTTTTCGGTGTTTCAGGGTAAAAACTTTATTTTTTTCTGTTGTCAACGGGATGGTCTTTAAAATATTGAATGGCGATGGAAAGGAAAATGTACACCGCCGCCGCAGCGCCCATGCCGTTCAGAGCGGTGATTCCGGCGGGGACAAATGCGACCCCGCATCCGATTGCCCAGGCGACCACGGCAGGCCAGTTGATATCCACGAACTTGGCATCCTTCGCTTCAGGGTAATGTCCAGAATTGCGAACAAAGAAATCAGTGATGAGAATGGCACCCACTGGTGGAATGAGAACATTGAGGAAACTCAGGTATCCCACGAAGTGGTTGTTGAGCCAGATGGCCAGCACAGTCCCCAACAGACCATTGAAAAGAACGGTGAAGCGCTTCGGAACGCCAGTGATGTTGGAAATTCCCAGCCCCGAAGTATAGATGGCATTGTCGTTGGTGGTCCAGATATTAAGTCCGAGGGCAAGGATGGCGAAGACCAGGAGCCCCTGGATTTCCAGTACATCGGAGATGTCCGCCAGTTCACAGCCCATGGTGCCGATAGCTCCGAAGAGGAACATTAGAGAGTTGCCCAGGAAGAAGGCGATGACGGTGGTCCAGACGGCGATCTTCGGACCTTTGGAGAAGCGCACGAAGTCCGGTGTGCAGGTGCCGCCGGAGATGAACGAGCCGATGGAGATGGCGATGGCCAGCGTGGCGCCAATGGCAGCCTCCGGTTTGGGTTGGGCGGCCAGAAGCCCGCTCAGGCCAATGCCGCTCTTTCCGAAGAGGACGATTCCGCTGGACAGGCAGCCTAGAACGATGATGGCGGGAACCGCGATAAAGGAGAGGATGGTCAGGCTGCGGATGCCAAAGTAGGCGGTGGAGGTCATCAGCAGTCCCGTGATAATCACGATTGCCCACAGGGCACCGACGTTGTCCGCCTGGATTATTCCACGGCTTTCCAGCCATTTCTGCACGGGCAAAGCGAACATTGCAATGCCGACGCCAAACCAGCCGATTTGGGTGAAGGCCAGAAGGAAACTGGGCAAGTAGGAGCCGCGCATGCCGAACGCATAGCGAGAGAGGATATGCACGGAGTCGCCGGTCTTGGCGGCCATGAAGGCAAGCGTGCCAGTATAGGCACCGAGGAGCAGATTGCCGGCCAATACCGCCCACAGCAAACCGGTGAAGGTCATTCCCACGCCCAGCTTGCCACCCGCGAACATCGAAGCGGAGAAGAAGGTAAAGCCCAGCATCACGACAAGCATCGACCAGAAGCCACGGCGACTGGTCTGCGGAACGGCGCCTTGTTCAAAGTCGCCACTGTTTTTCAAGGGTTCAGTTGCCATAAATTGAAAGTTGGAGGTTAGAGGTTGGAGGTTAGAGGTTAGAAATTTATAGTTTAAAGAGTGATTTCCAGGCCATCTGGGCCATTCCGGCTTTTCCGGATATTCCAGATCTTATGCGAGTTTTTCCATCAAATCAAGTTGTTTCAAGGCGATTTGTCGCAAGTCGGTGTCGGCAGGGAAGCGTGAAGCGTCCAGTTCGGGGAAGCGCTCGGCGAGGAGTTCGAAGAAAGTCATTCCGTGTTCGGCGAACTGGAGATTCTGGCGCCAGTAGCCTATCACGTCGGCAACATATTCGCGCACCCAGAAGGCGCGTGAGCCTGCGTCGTAGATGGTGCAGCGTTCGAGCGGATAGGCGGGATTCTCGTATTGCGACTCGACGAACTCGGGCGCCATGAGCGCATGCCATCGCAAGAGGTCGGTGCCGGTGAGTCGCACGGAGAGCGGCGTATCCACTTGTGCGCAGGTGAAACGCCCTTCCAGGTAGAAAAGGACAGTCCGTTCATAGCCGGGGAAGAGCCGACGGCACTCGGCATCAATCTCCTCCAGGATTTCTTCGGCTTTCTCTCCGCCGAAGGTGAAGAAGAGAATATTCCGGAGACGCACCTTCTGTTCCATCGCACTGCGCAGCAGCTCTTGAAGTGCATATCGGAGGCTTGTCCCCGTGGCGACGACATCGCCGATAACCAGGCTGGCGGTCTCGGGGAAATAGACCTTCTCGTAGTCATTCTCGGTAATATGCCAGGACTCCGAATCCCCTGCATTGCGAGCACGTTGCGCACTGATGAAGCAGGTGGTATGGTTGCGCCAGCCGTATGCCCGTGCAATTGCCTGGCGAAGACCGTAGTTCAATCCGCCGCGCAGGATGTTGACCACCACGGTCTCCTGCTCCGTCAGCACCACCGGCTGAAGTTTGAAGACCTCGCAGCAAGCCTGCTCCAGAAGATCGGTGTATTCCACGCCCGCGCAAGTGGGGTCATTGGAAATCCGCCGCGTCTGCGGTGTTGAGACGATGTGCGCCTGCACATTTCCCTTGCCAGGAATCTGGTAGAGAGAAATCGCCGGAGATTGATGCCTGGTGATTAATTCCATAGGTTTTGGTATCCACAAGATGATTTGATGCCAGAAAAGGCTTTGACCAATTATTGCGCCTCTTCCAGGAAATCCTGGTCGTATTTTTTGCGCAGGTCGGTGATGAAGCCAATGCCCCGCAGTCTCAGGAGTTGACCGTTGAAGGCCCAGTTCAGGCTGAACTCGCTACGCTTGGTCAACAAGGCGTAATTCACCATCGCCAGCGTGTCCGCCAGTTCATCAAGCTTGTCCTCGTAGCGAGACAGGAACACCTCGGCGGCGCGATTGCCCACCACCACAGCGTCCAAATCGCCATTGAGCAATGCCTCGACAGCCTGGCTGCCACGCTCATAGCGTCGCACAAAAACGCCTTCGCGAGCAGAGACCACCTCGTCTGCACGCGTGCCCTGCTGCACCCCGACACGACGGCCTTCCAAATCGCCAAGTTTCTCCAAATCAGAATCTACGGGAACCAGCACCGTCAGATACATGCTCAGGTACGGATCGGAATAAAGGATCGTCGATTCGATAGGCAACTCTTCGCGCACCAATCGGCCGATGCCGCCGCCAAAGGTGCCGTCGGCAATACCGGCCTGGAGTTCCTCGATGCTCTCGACTGGCTGCAACGTAAAGGTCAGATCCTCGTCCTTGGCGATGCGGCGCATCAATTCGGGTTCCAGGCCGTTCAGCTGCCCATTTTCGTCCAGGAAGGCAAACGGCTTGCCAGTCACCAGAACTCCGATGGTATAGGACTTCGGCGAAGTATCCTCTTCTTCTTTTTCTTCCGGCGTGCACGAAACCACTGTGAACAGCAATCCTGCGACAAGCCAACAAATTGTAATGTATCTCATTTGTATTAAAGAAGTTATAAAACTTTTGACAAAAATTCCTTTAACCGCGGGGACTGGGGCTGTCCAAAGAATTCCTGAGGGGGATTCTCCTCCACCAACCGCCCATGGTCCATGAAAAGCACCCGACTTGCGACTTCCCGCGCGAAGCCCATTTCATGGGTGACGACCGCCATCGTCATACCCGCCTTCGCGAGTCCCTTCATGACCTGAAGGACTTCCCCGACCATCTCGGGGTCCAATGCGCTGGTGGGTTCGTCGAAGAGCAATACTTCCGGATTCATGGCGAGTGCACGGACGATGGCGATGCGTTGCTTTTGCCCGCCGGAGAGTTGGCCTGGATATGACTCGGCCTTCTCGCGAAGACCAATCCGATCCAGCAGCTGCTCGGCCTCCGCATTGGCCTCATCCAGTGATTTAAGTCCCAGCAATGTAGGGGCCAGAGTGATATTTCGCCGCACCGTGAGATGCGGAAAGAGGTTGAAATGCTGGAATACCATTCCAATATGCTGACGCACGCGGTTGATATCCGTCCCCTTCGCGTTGATTTGCTGATCCTTGAACCAGACTTCACCGCCTGTCGGCTCGTCCATGAGGTTCAGGCATCGGATGAAGGTGCTTTTTCCGGAGCCGGAGGGTCCGACGATGCAGACGACCTCGCGCGGGAAGATTTCGCAGGAAACATTGTCCAGTGCAAGCACATTGGGATAGCGCTTGACCAGTTTCACTGCGCGGAGGATGGGCTTGGCTTCATTACTCATTGCGCTTCAACCTCCTTTCCATCCGCGTGACACACCAGCTTAACCCGCAGACGCAAATCAAGTAAATTGCGGCGACGGCCAGCAGCGGCATGAAGGCATCGTAGGTCTGGCTGCGGATGATATCGCCACCTTTGGTGAGGTCGTGCATCGCGATGTAGCCGGAAATGGAGGTTTCCTTGAGCAGAACGATGAGTTCATTGCCCAGGGCGGGAAGGATGGTCTTGAAGGCCTGGGGAACGATGATGCGAGTCATCGTCTGGTAATAGTTCAACCCCAGGCTGGCACCAGCTTCGTATTGCCCTTTGTCCACCGCCATCAGACCGGCCCGGATGATTTCTGCGGTGTAGGCGCCGGAGTTGATGCCGAAGGCGATGACCGCCACCAGCAGCTTGTCCACGTTGATGGAGGCGAAAATGACGAAATAGATAATCAGCAGCTGCACCATCGTCGGGGTGCCGCGGATGACCGTCAGGAAGACCTTCGCCAGGAAGTTCAGAAATTTAAGCCGACCGGTCTTGTCGTGGGTAGTGCGAATCACCGCCACCAGAAAACCGATGGCGAGACCGACCAACACGGCGCCGATGGTGATCTCGACAGTGGTGACAAAGCCGTTTGCCAGCAAACGCCAGCGGTTCGCCTCCAGGAAATTCTGCGAGAACTTCGCCTCGAAGACAAGCCAGGCGTTCCGCCACCATTCTAGCGCTTCATGCATGATCGGTATTTATGTGCTAAAGCGTGGTGCCTGCAAAATCGCGAAATGAACATTGCAAGCACCACGGCCAGTGGAAAACTACTCGGCGGCACCTTCGTACTTGGCACGGATGGAAGCCATCGTGCCGTCGTTCATCATGCGTTCAATCTGCGTGTTCAAAAGGGACAGCAGTTCGTTGTTGCCCTTCTTGACCGCCATCGCATAGGACTCTTTGGTGAGTGGCTCCGACAAAATGACAAGCTTGTCGGCGTTTTTCGCGACAAAGGCCTTGGCCGGCTCGTTGTCGATGACCACCGCGTCCACTTTGTTCTGGGTCAGAGCAACGATGGCATCGGCGCCCTTGCTGAAGCGGTTCATGGACACGCCCTCGATGTCAGAGGCCAGGGTATCGCCGGTGGTGCCAATCTGGACGCCGATGCGCTTGCCCTTGAGGTCATCCGTTCCCTGGATGGCACTGTCCTTGGGCACGACAATCACCTGGAATGCCTCGTAATACGGCATGGTGAAATCCACGTTGCGCAGACGATCCTCAGTGATGGTCATGCCGGCGACGCCGCAGTCGGCCTTACCGGAGGTCACGGCGGGAATGATGGAGTCAAATGCGATGTCCTCGACCACGAGTTCACGACCAGTCGCCTTGCAGATAGCCTGCATGATCTCGACGTCAATGCCCTGATACGAGCCGTCCTCCGCCTTGAATTCAAATGGCGGGAACTCGGCGTTGGTGGCCATCACGAGTTTTTTAGTGTGTTGCGGGATGCCGATGCCAGCTCCGCCAGTGTCTTCTTCGCTGGGGCTGCAGGAAATCAGCGTCAGGGACATCAGGATGCTCAGCAGAAATGCAAAGGAAGTCAGTTTTTTCATTGTCATGCCTTGTGAAGTGATGGAATCTTGAAAAAATGATCGACACCCGCCTCGATTGTCACAACGGAAGTCTAAAAATGGTACTATAATATGGATTGTAGCTTTTGCCAACGCAAAGATGAATTGCGGCTTTTGAGCCACTTGCAAAAGCAGTCGACGGGCGGGACAAATCGTGTGTGTCGCGTGTTTCGTGGGAAATTTTTGGGAATTATACAGTTTACTTGCCATCGTGGTTTCCGACAGCAGAAGGTTGTCAGGTGGTGTTTCCCGCGAAACACACGAAACACGCGAAAAAGGTCTGCATCACGCCTGTCGCCTGCGGACGCAAGGTCCGCATGTCCGTCCGTGCAGCCGTCGTCTGGAAAGCTTTATGCTTTCCGCCGACGCCCTTCCGCACGGCCTTGCGCGTCACTGCGTTCCGCGCAGGTGCCAGACTCCCCGGGCGGTCCTGTCCATGCCGGTGAAGCCGCCGGACGCGTGCAGCGGACGGCGGAGTGCCCCGGGCGAGACGGCCGAAAGGCAATCTTTCGAGCCGTCGATGGCGGGGCACCCGCTCGTGCGAAGCATGGTGGCTTCACCGGCCCAATCAAGTTCCTTTCGTGTCTTTCGTGTGTTTCGCGGGAAATGG
>JAFXSU010000310.1 GCA_017525435.1 Victivallales bacterium | reverse complement strand
GTTGAGGGAGGCCAGCGCGATGGAGAGGGAGATGCTGAAGGCAAGCAGGGCCACCACGTCGTCCAACGCGACCACCTGTAGCAGCGTTTCCACCAATTCGCCTTTGGCACGGGTCTGGCGGATGGTCATTATCGTGGAGGCTGGCGCGGTTGCGGAGGCCAGGGCGGCCAGCACGATGGAGAAGGGCAGGCTCAGACGAAGTAGGAAGTAGGTGACGATGAAGACCGCCGCCGAGGCGGCCAGCGCCTCCAGGATGGTGATGACCACGATCGCCACGCCATTTTTGCGCAGCGTCTCCAACCGAAAGAACTCGCCGACGCTGAACGCGATGAATGCCAGCGCGAGGTCCGCTAGGAAGCCCGTGCCCTCCACGACACTGTCGGGAATCAGTTTCAGGCAATTTGGGCCGATGAGCACGCCGGCCAGGATATAGGCGGTCACACTGGGCAGGTGCACCAGGCGGGTCAGGCGGGTCATCGCAAAGCCGATCGCCAGCATGAAGGCGACCGCGATGATCACCGCAGTCGGCGATGTCGGACCGATTTGGTTGTAGAAGTCAGTCAGCATCCCGTTGAGATGAAATGACTGGACGGCGGGAATCTGGCAGGACTCGGAGCTACAGTCCGACGGCGGCCAGCACCTTCGCCATCGTCTCGTCGGCGATTGCCTTGGCGCGGCGGGCACCTTCGCGGAGGATGTCCTCCACCTCGTCAGGATGAGCCATGAGGTAGGCGCGCTTCTCGCGGGCTTCCGCGAAGTATTCGGTGTATTTCTCGAAGAGCATCTGCTTGGCGGTACCGTAGCCCATCCCCCCGGCCAGGTACATCTCGCGGAGCTTCGCGGTCTCCTCTTCAGAAGCCATTAGCTTGTAGAGCAAATAGACATTGCACTTGTCCGGATCCTTCGGGTCCTCCATCGGCGTGGAGTCCGTCTTGATTTTCATGAACTTCGAGCGGGCGGCCTTGCCCTCCGCGAAAATCTCGATGGTGTTGTTGTAGCTCTTGGACATCTTCTGCCCGTCCAGACCTGGAATCACCGCGACCTCCTCCTGAATCAGCGGCTCGGGGATGGTGAGGATGTCGCCGTAGGCGTTGTTGAAGCGGATGGCGAGGTCGCGGGTGACTTCCAAGTGCTGCTTCTGGTCCTTGCCGACCGGGACATACTGCGAATTGTACAGCAGGATGTCCGCCGCCATCAGCACGGGATAGGCAAGCAGGCCATGGTTGGACTCCAGGCCATGAGCGACCTTGTCCTTGTAGGAGTGGCAGCGCTCCAGAAGTCCCAACGGACAGAGGCACGAGAGAATCCACGCCAGCGTCTGCACGGCGGGCACGTCGGACTGCCGCCAGAAGACCGTCTTGGCCGGGTCGAGTCCGCAGGCCAGGAAGTCCACGGCGACTTGGTGGGTGCGCACACGGAGATCCTCCGGCTTGGGCATCGAGGTCTGCGCATGGAAATTCGCGATGAAGTAGAAGCACTCGTTGTCGTTCTGCGCGGCGATGGACTGGCGCATCGTGCCGAAGTAGTTGCCAAGATGGAGAGTGCCGGAGGGCTGAATGCCCGTCAAAACTCGCTTGTTGGTGACCATATTATCTATCGATTCCGGTGGAAAAGTGGAAGAAGTTTAAAAAATGTAAAAAGAATAATATAAACCCGCTTGGCCAAATCGTGTGGAAAGATTATATTATGTCATATTCCAAAAATCGGAGCGTAGCGCAGTCTGGTTAGCGCGAGTGGTTTGGGACCACTAGGTCGAGGGTTCGAATCCCCCCGCTCCGACCATCCATTTTCCATCAGCCCTCAAGTCCTCTATAGCTCTTGAGGGCTTGTTGTTTCTAGGATAACCTTCCGTAAACAAGGTATTTAGGCAGATTTCTCTGTTTCGTTTTCCGCCTGTCCAGGCTGAAGTAGCGTTTCCTCGTGCAGAGATTCGATTGGTTCGACTGCCTGGCGGAGAGCATTGCCAAGACCGAGGCAGGCGTTAGGGCGTCTCCAAATCGTGAAGCAATTCGCCAGGCTGTTAGGGGCCGAATGGCCATTTGCCACGATGCTTGGAGAATTTATGGTTATTTTTGAGGTCAGACTGGGGAAATATTGCAGTTCTGGCGTTGAAAGAGCTGTTTGAACCGTTATACTATACTTGCTTTCATGTGGCAGGTGGTTGCACTCATTCGAACTTAACCCGTCAACCAGAAGCAACCAATCAGCAGGAATAGCGTTTTCTCGCTTTTGACATAGACATTTGGCTGCTGGAATCTGTGCTTTGTGACATGCCGAAATTAGCATTTTCAAAGATCACTCAAAAGCACACATTAGGCCGCTTATGCCTTGTGCATTCATTGGGCGACAAGGCGTTCAAGGGAGTCCCCAATGCAATTCTTGAAGGGGCAATATAGAATTCAGTTTAGATAGGAGAACAGGATGGCGAAACCACTTCAATTCATAATCGGCGGAAGCACGTATGATGCGGTTCCCGTGAAACTGGAACGGAAAAAACTGTATGGCTGGACGGATACGATCGCCACGGACGAGGCAGGCGGCGTATGCGTTTTGGCGCAACTGGC
>JAFXSU010000309.1 GCA_017525435.1 Victivallales bacterium | reverse complement strand
TTCACCGACGGCGTCGGCTGCGGTGCCATGCTCGACCGCAACGGCTTGCGCCCCGCGCGCTACTCGCTAACCAAAGACGGCCTCTTCGTGTTGGCCTCCGAGACTGGCGTGCTGGATTTGCCACCGGAGGAGGTCGTCCGACGCGGGCGCCTCAAGCCCGGTGAAATCCTGTGGTGCGACCTCCAGGCACATCGGTTGGTGCTGGATTCGGAACTGAAGAACGCCATCGCCCGCCAGGCGCCCTACCGCCGCTGGTCACAGGAGAACAAGATTCCCGTGGCGGGCATGTTCGACACCATTGCCGCCGCCAAAGTCCCCGAAAACCTCCGTGAACGGCAACGCTTCTTCGGCTGGACGCAGGAGGACGTCGAACTCATCGTCCGTCCGATGGTCGAGACCGGCCACGAACCAATCGGCTCGATGGGCAATGACGCGGCGCTGGCAGTCCTCTCGCCACGTCCGCAGTTGCTCTTCAACTACTTTAAGCAACGCTTCGCCCAAGTCACCAACCCGCCCATCGACCCCATCCGCGAGGAACTGGTCATGAGCCTGACCACCTATATCGGAAACTGCGGGGACATCCTCTCCGAAGAGGCGCACCGTGCCAGCGTCATCCGGCTTGCGCGCCCCATCCTCACCGGCGGCGATCTGGCGCGACTGATGGTCATGGAAAAACCTCGCATGCAGGTCAAGATACTGCCCATTGGCTGGCGAGACAATCTGGAAAAATCATTGCAATTGCTTGAAAAACAATCAGTTGATTATATACTACAAGGCATTGGTGTCCTAGTGCTTAGCGACCGTTGCCTGGCACCGGACGAATTGCCCATCCCCTCGTTGCTGGCAGTCTCCGCCGTGAACCGCGCGTTGACGGCGGCGGGTCTTCGTCCGCCGGTAGGCATCATCGTGGAATCCGGCGAAGTCCGCGAGGTCATGCATTATGCGCTTCTTTTGGGCTACGGTGCCACGGCAATCCATCCATATCTGGCATTGGAGACGGTTTCAAGCCTGGCGGCGGACGGCGATGCGGCGAAAGCCACGGAGAACTACATCACGGCGATTGACAAGGGATTGCTCAAGTGCATGTCCAAAATGGGGATAGCGACTCTTCGCAGCTATCGTTCCGCGCAGATGTTCGAGACACTGGGGCTGGGTGAGGAAGTCATCCGGCGCTATTTCCCTGGCACGCCTTCAGCGGTCGGCGGAATTGGTCTCGCCGAAATCGCGGAAGAGGTCCGCGCCCGCGTGTCTAGCGTCTGCGGAACTGCCACGGACCGTCCATTGCCGGTCGGCGGCAACTACCGCTGGCGGACCGTCGGCGAACCGCACTTGGTGACTCCGCCCTCCGTCTGCGCCTTGCATCATGCGGTCCGCGAGAATGACGCGGAGCAGTATCGTGCATTTGCCAAGGGACTTAACGAGCCTCTTCAGCCCATTCGCCTGCGTGATCTCCTGCGCTTCCGTAGCACAGAGAAACCGCTTCCCGTGGAGGAAGTCGAGTCCACCGACAGCATCTTGCACCATTTTGTCGGCGGTGCCATGAGCCTGGGCGCATTGAGTCCCGAGGCTCACGAGGCAATCGCTGTGGCCTTCAATCGCATTGGCTGCATGAGCAACTCCGGCGAGGGCGGCGAGGGACCGGAGCGAGACCTCCCGAACGCGAATGGCGAATGCCGAGCCAGTGCCATCCGACAGGTGGCATCGGGACGCTTCGGCGTGCCTATCAACTACTTGGCGCATGCCAAGGACCTTCAGGTCAAGATGGCCCAGGGTGCCAAGCCCGGCGAGGGCGGTCAGCTGCCCGGCCCAAAGGTCAATGAGGAGATTGCCCGCACCCGCCACTCCACCCCCAAGGTCACCCTCATCTCTCCGCCACCGCACCACGACATCTACTCCATCGAGGATCTCGCGCAACTGATCCACGACCTGCGTTCCGCCAATGCCGATGCACGCGTCTCCGTGAAACTCGTCTCCGAAAGCGGCGTAGGAACCGTGGCCGCCGGAGTCGCCAAGGCTCAGGCGGATGTCGTGGTCATCTCCGGCCATGATGGCGGCACTGGCGCCGCACCGCTGAGTTCCATCAAACACACGGGCATGCCGTGGGAAATCGGCCTTGCCGAGGCGCATCAGACCCTTGTCAAGAACAACTTGCGCGGAAAGGTCAAGTTGCAGGTGGATGGACAGCTGCGCACCGGACGGGACATCGTGATCGCAGCGCTCCTGGGCGCCGAAGAGTTCGGCTTCGCAACCTCGCTCTTGCTTTCGCTGGGATGCCTAATGCTGCGCCAGTGTCAAGACAACACCTGTCCCGCCGGCATCACCACCCAGGACCCCGAAATCCGCAAGCGCTTCCAGGGCAAGCCGGAACACATCATCAACTACCTCCGTTTCATCGCCGAAGAAACCCGCTCAATCCTTGCCACGCTTGGACTTCGTTCGCTGAACGAGGCGGTCGGGCGCAGCGACCTCCTGGAGGTCAACCCCGTCTTGGCGACTGGCAAGGCCGCCATGTTGGATTTCGCACCGATGCTCCATCGCGTGGCGGGCGATGTCGTCCGCTGGCAAGGCATGAGGCATACGCAGAAGACATTGGATGACAACGAATTGATGTCCAAGTTCGGCAAGGCGTTGGAGACCTTCCAGCCGACGGTGGTAAACCTGCCGATCCGAAACTCCGACCGTTCGGTCGGTGCACGTCTGTCCGGCAAAGTCGCCTTGGCCAAAGGCGAAGCGGGGCTACCCGACGATACCTGGAAAGTGAATTTTCACGGCATCGCGGGGCAGAGCTTCGGTGCCTTCCTTGCGCACGGCATCACTTTCCGCCTGGAAGGCGAGGCAAATGACTATGTCGGCAAAGGACTCTCCGGCGGCAAGATCATCATCGTGCCGGATGCCAAATCGCCATGCGTACCGGCAGACAATGTGCTGGCAGGCAACGTCATCGGCTACGGCGGGACCTCCGGTGAAATCTACATCGGCGGGCAGGCCGGCGAGCGTTTCGCCATCCGCAACAGCGGTGTCACCGCCGTGGTGGAGGGCGTCGGCGACCACGGCTGCGAATACATGACCGGCGGACGCGTCGTCGTGCTTGGCAAGACCGGCGTGAACTTCGCAGCCGGCATGACCGGCGGAGTGGCATACGTCTTTGACGTGGATGGTGATTTCGACTTGCGGTGCAACCTGGACACCGTCGATTTGGAATCCATTCACGCAGGTTCGCCGGAGGAGCAAGAGCTGCTGAGCCTGCTGGAGCGTCATGAGACAGCAACCGGAAGTATACAGGCGAAGCAGATTCTTCAAAACTGGGATGACTACCGCGGACGCTTCGTCTGCGTGATGCCCGTCGAATACCGGAAGATTCTCCGGAAGGAGGCTCAAGCATGAGCAGGACTTTCTTTGAGATTTCCCGCCTGGAGCATGTCTATCGCCCGACAGAAGAACGACTGAAAGACTACAGTGAAGTCGAAGGGCAGGTTTTGTCGGACGAAGTGAAGCGCCTGGCGAGTCGTTGCCAGAACTGCGGGTTGCCCTTCTGCCATGCGATGGGCTGCCCCTTGAAGAACGCCGTGCCAGACTTCAACCGCGCGGTGATGCAGGGGAATTGGCACGACGCCTGGGAGCGGCTCGCCGAGACCAGTCCATTCCCCGAGTTCACCAGCCGTGTCTGCCCCGCGCTTTGCGAAGCGTCTTGCTGTCTGGAAGGCACGGGTTTCGGTGCCACCAATGTCCGTCAGATTGAGAAGAGAATTGTTGATACGGCATTTACCGAAGGCTGGGTGAAGCCACGCACTCCGAAGTCCCGCAACGGCAAAAGCGTGGCGGTCATCGGTGCCGGTCCCGCTGGGTTGGCAGCCGCCGTCAAATTGAACGAAGCAGGTTGGAAAGTAACCCTTTATGACCGCAACGAGAAGCCCGGCGGGCTGCTTCGCTACGGCATCCCCTGCTTCAAGCTTGACAAGGCGCTGATCGACCGTCGTTGGCGTTTGATGGAGGAGGCTGGCATCCAATTCCATGGCAACACCGAAATTGGCAAGGATGTCGCCGGAAGCTACTTGATGAAGCACTACGACGCAGTGGTGGTGACCTACGGCACGCCCGTTCCGCGCGATCTCAAGGTGCCGGGCCGCGAACTGGGAGGCATCTTCCAGGCACTGGATCTCCTGGGTGCGATGAACCGCATGAACACCAAGGAACTCTCCGCCACAACTGTCTCAGGGAAAGGTAAAAAGGTGCTAGTCATTGGCGGCGGGGACACTGGCAACGACTGCGGTGGAACGGTGCTTCGCCAAGGTGCGGTCTCCGTAATCTCCATCGACCTGATGCCCAAGCCGCCTGCCGAACGCTCTGAACACACGCCCTGGCCGATGTGGCCATACCAGTTGCGTGGCTCCTACGCGGTGGACGAAGGACTGGAGCGCTTCTGGGGGCTCAACACCCTGCGTTTCATCGGCGAAAATGGCCAGGTCACCGGTGCGGAGGTCGTGCCCGTGAAGTGGGAGTTTGCCGCCAACGGCAAGCCTGCGAAATTCGCGGTGGCAGGCCCCGCGCGAGTAATTCCCTGCGATTTGGTCGTGTTGGCGATGGGCTTCCTGCGTCAGAAGCGCGAAGAGGTTCTGGCCGCGCTCGGCCTTCCAGACCAGGAGAATGTGCTGATTGCCGGCGATGCAGCCAATGGTCCGTCGCTGGTCGTGCGTGCCATCGCCGATGGCCTGCAATGTGCTGAGAATCTGATGTAGCGCTGGCGCCCCGTCAGCGGAAATACTTTTCATTTCAAGTTCAGTGAGGAATTAGAGCCATGTGCGGATTTGTTGGAATTTTCGATTTGCAGGAAGGCAAAGCGGTGTCCCTGCGGAAGCAACTGCTTGCCATGTCGCGAAAGATTCGCCACCGCGGACCGGACTGGTCAGGCGTCTTCGAGGGCGAACACGCACTGATTTCCCATGAGCGCCTCGCCATCATCGACCCGCTCTCCGGAAAGCAACCACTCTACAGCCCGGACGGGCGGTATGTCCTCGCCGTGAACGGAGAAATCTACAACCACGAGGAACTCCGAAAGGAACTGGCCGCCGAATACGACTTCCAAACCCGTTCGGACTGCGAGGTGCTCATCCCCCTTTATATCAAATATGGTACAGGATTCCTTGACATGCTCAAAGGCATCTTCGCTTTCGCCCTCTATGACATGTTGGAAGACAAATATCTGGTCGGACGCGACCCCATTGGCGTGATCCCGCTCTATGAGGGCTGGGACGCAGACGGCCATTACTATGTCGCCTCGGAACTCAAGGCGCTGGAAGGCGTCTGCTGCACATTGCGCGAATTCCTGCCGGGGCATTATCTTCAAAGTGGTGATACACAACCAGTTCGATGGTATCAGCGCGACTGGTTTGAATACGATGCCGTGAAGGAGAACGCGACCTCGATCGCAGAACTGCGCACCTCGCTGGAGAGTGCCGTCAAACGCCAGATGATGAGTGACGTGCCCTACGGCGTACTGCTCTCCGGCGGACTGGACTCCTCCGTCATCGCAGCCATCGCCGCAAAATTCGCACGGCGACGCGTGGAGACGGGCGACACGCAGGAAGCCTGGTGGCCACGCCTGCACTCCTTCGCCATTGGCCTGGAGGACTCCCCCGATCTCAAGGCCGCCCGCAAGGCCGCCGAATTCTTAGGAACCGTCCACCACGAAATCCACTTCACCATCCAGGAGGCATTGGATGCCCTGCCAGACGTGATCTACCACCTGGAGACCTACGACATCACCACCGTCCGCGCCTCCACGCCGATGTTCCTCATGGCACGCGCCATCAAGGCGATGGGCATCAAGATGGTACTCTCCGGCGAGGGCTCTGACGAAATCTTCGGTGGCTACCTCTATTTCCACAAGGCACCGAATGCCAAGGAGTTCCACGAGGAGACCGTGCGCAAGCTCGGCAAGCTCCACCTCTACGACTGCCTCCGCGCCAACAAGGCGCTGGCCGCCTGGGGCGTCGAGGGGCGAGTCCCCTTCCTCGACCAAGAATTCCTCGATGTCGCCATGCGACTCAACCCCGCCGACAAGATGTGTCGGGGACGGCTCCTGCCCGCCACCATCGGCGAACACGGCGGCGACGCCATCGAGAAGTGGGTGCTGCGCGAGGCATTCCACGACATGCTTCCGCCCGAAACCGCATGGCGGCAGAAAGAGCAGTTCTCCGACGGCGTGGGCTACTCCTGGATTGACACGCTCAAGGAGATGACCGCCCGCGAGGTCACCGATGCACAGTTCGCCGCCGCCGCACACCGCTTCCCCGTCAACACACCGGCCACCAAGGAGGAATACTACTACCGTGCCATCTTCTCGGAGTGCTTCCCCTCCGAGGCCGCCGCCGCATGCGTGCCGCACGAGGCCTCCGTCGCCTGCTCCACCGCAAAGGCATTGGAGTGGGACGAGGCATTCCGCAAGATGAATGAGCCCTCCGGCCGTGCGGTACTCGATGTCCGCCAAACCACCGTCTAGCCAAGAACTCACTGCAACGCAACATCTCATCCCTCAGTCCTCATCCCTCATCCCTCATCCCTCA
>JAFXSU010000308.1 GCA_017525435.1 Victivallales bacterium | reverse complement strand
CTACGACAAGTGCCAGCGTGGCTTTGCGCGAAAGCGTTCTGCCCCAGCGCACCCAGCCGAAGACCACCAGTCCACCCGCCAAACCGACAAAAGCCCCACGGCTCCCGCTGAAGACGAGCGCACCCAGGAACAGCACCGCGCCCGCGCCGACGAGCAGAATCCGCGCAGCCTTGGGCGAACTGCATCGTTGGCCAAGGCGGTCGAGCACCAGAAGCATCAACGGGCAGGTCAGAAGCAGGTGCGCTGCATAGACATTTGGGTCCATGAAATGCCCATACGAGCGTGTCTGCTGGAATTTCAGGAGCATCTGCTCAGAGAGTTCTATTCCAGTCTCGCGGGCATTCTCCAGTTGCATCTGGAGTTCGCGCTCCAGCCCGCCAAAGTGCTGGGTCCAGCCCTCGAAGGCCGCGATGGCGCCGCCAGCCGCGATGGACACAAATGCCCAAGTGAGCAGTTTGGGGTCGCGACGGCTTGCCCACCAGAGTCCGCAGGCCAGCATTGCAATGGTATAGAAATGCCAGAACCACTTGATGGTGTAAGCCCATTCGGTGGTGTGTACCAGGCCAGCCAGCCCCGCCACCAATGGTGCAAAAGCCAATAGCGGAATCGTCAGCGCTCCGTCTCGCCAACATTCAGGCGGTTTGTGTGTCTTGACGGTCCATAGCAGTAGCCAAGCGACTATGGCAGGCAGGAGCGCCTGCGGCCAGATGGTCGAAATGAGCCATTCTATTCCACTCAGGGGAAAATTCGCCTGCTCGACAGAAGGGGCGGCGTAGCACCAGCGCAAGGGCAGAATAAAGAGCAGGATACAGTAGGAAAGGCGCACAAAGGCGA
Source organism: Victivallales bacterium (assembly GCA_017525435.1). Lineage (GTDB taxonomy): Bacteria > Verrucomicrobiota > Lentisphaeria > Oligosphaerales > Oligosphaeraceae > RGIG1601. The sequence goes on along the minus strand of JAFXSU010000308.1, from coordinate 2,973 downwards.
CCGCGAACTCCTTGAGCCATTTCGGATAATCCCGCTTCTGACGCAGAAGCCTTTTCTGCCCCCACCAGTAGGCAAAGAGAAGAATGGCACCCGCCAGAATAATCGTGATTGTTCTTGGAAACGGAGTCATGGACTGTCATTGGATGTAGGTGGAGTCGCCTTGGGCGGACGGAATTGCCTGCCGCCGTGTGGTTTGTGCTTTTTCCCATCCTCATCGTTCCCGCCGGTGCGGTGTTCCTTTGACGGGCGAGACGGCGCATGATAGTAGTCCGCCTCGAATTGCAGGCAACACTTGAGGCGTCCGCAACAGCCGGAGATGTTCTGCGGATTCAGGGAAAGCCCCTGTTGCTTGGCGGTCTTGACATTGACCGAGGCGATGGAATGCAGGAAGGTCGCACAGCAGAAGGGGCGTCCGCAACTGCCCAGTCCACCGACGATGGAAGTCTCGTCTCTCACGCCGACCTGCCGCAGTTCGACACGGCAGTGGAAGAGGGTGGAGAGGTCGCGAATGAGTTCGCGGAAGTCCACGCGGTTTTCCGAGGTGAACTGGAAAACCAGCAGTTTCCGGTCGAAGGTGTAGTGTTCGTGGATGAGCTTCATCGGCAAATCATGGGCATGGATGCGTTCGACAGTGCGCCGATGGACTTCATCGAGACGTTGGGCATTCTCCTGGACTTTGCGAAGGTCATCCTCTTTGGCAAGCCGGATGATGACAGGGAGATGCTGTCCTTCGATCTGACGCCCCTTGGTTTTCTGACGAAGTTCCTCTTCCACCGGACCGATTGCCTCGAACGGCGGATGAGGACAGACATGCATGATCCGAGCGACCTCCTGGTAGCGGTCACATTGCACGACCACCTGCGCCCCTACAGCCAGTCCCAAAGACAGGTCGCCTACGGCGTCGTATGCGATGCCGGCATTGATGGACAGGCGGTAGAGTGATTTCATAACTACTTTATTATGAATTACTTATAAGTTATATTTTGCACGCTTTTCCGCAATGACATCACGAAGGATGTCCTCAAGGCTCTGGGTGGGCTGGTAGCCAATCAGCGACCGCACCTTGGCAAGGTTGGGGACCCGCCGATGCATGTCATCGAAGCCCGCGCCGTAGGCCTGTGCGTATGGGATGACCTGGATTTCGGAAGCGGAGCCGGTCATCTCTTTGACCTTAAGCGCCAAATCCATGATGGTGATTTCCTGGTCGTTTCCGATGTTCATCACCTGGCCGTGCGCGGCCTTGCAATCCCGCAGGGCATTGAGGGCACCCACAACATCCTTGACATGCGCGAAGCAACGCGACTGCGTGCCATCCCCATAGACGGTGATGGGCTTGCCCAGAAGCGCCTGCTCGACGAAGCTCGGAATGACCATTCCGTATTGCCCCGTCTGCCGTGGACCAACGGTGTTGAAAAGCCGTACCACGGTGACAGGCAGGCGGCTCTCGACCCAGTAGGCCAGCGCCAGAAATTCGTCCAATGCCATGGCGCAGGCGTAACTCCATCGGCGAGTGGAGGTAGGACCCATTACGGTGTCGTCGTTTTCGGTGAAAGGAACTTTGGAACCCTTGCCATAGACCTCGGAGGTGCTGGTCAAAAGGAACGGACGGCGGTAGCGTGCACAGGACTTGAGCACGTTTTCCGTTCCGCCGACAATGCTTTCGATGGTGTGGACGGGCTGGTCGATGATCAATCTCACGCCCACCGCGCTGGCCAGGTGGTACACGTAGTCCGCCTCGCGTACGCACTGGTCCACCAAGGAGGCGTTGTTGACGGAATCCACGATGAGCCGAAGGCGCTTGCCGTCCTCAATGCCTTCCAGGTTCTGGTAGGTGCCCGTGGAAAGGTCGTCCAACACCACAATGTCATGACCTCCATCCAGGAGAGTTCTGCACAGATGAGAGCCGATGAAGCCGGCTCCGCCAGTAACGAGGATATTCATTGGAAGGTAAGAGGTTAGAGGTTAGAGGTTAGAGGCTTCTGCGGGGGTACGGGGGCGGCAGCTCCCGTAGGATTTGTAGAAGCGCAATCAAGCTACAAGGCGTTGCTTTCGGGCTTTGGGGCTTCAGCAGGGGTACGGGGGCGGCAGCTCCCGTAGGATTTGTAGAAGCGCAATCAGGGAACAAAGCGTTGGCTTTGGGCCGAAGGGGAGTTAGCCTTTGCCCAGTTCGGCAGATCGGTCGGCGGCGGCCTTCATGAGTTCGGCGACCAGCCCGTTGAAATCACGTCGCGCCATCACATCCAACGCGGCGGCGGTCGTGCCACCTTTGGAGGTCACCGCAATACGCAATTCGGATGGGGTGCCTTTTTTCTGGAGAAGCATTTCCACTGCACCCGCCATGGTTTGGACAGCCAGTGCCTCGGACAGTTCCGTCGGCAATCCAAGTTTTGCCCCGCCGTCCCGCAATGCCTCGATGAAGGCGAAGAAGTATGCTGGGCCAGAGCCGGAGAGCGCAGTCACGGCGTCCAACGAAGTCTCCGGAACCTGCCAGGCTTCTCCCAAAGATCCAAGAACTTTGGAGGCAAATGCGGCGGCCGCAGCATCATCGGCACGCGAAAGCGCATAGCAACTGGCGCCCTTGCCGACGAGCAACGGAGTATTGGGCATCACTCGCACAATGCGTACATCGCCTAGCCACGAACGAAGTTTGGCAATGGGGATGCCCGCACAGATGGAGACCACCAGCACGTCGGCTTTACGCGGAGGAAGGGCGCTGACCGTCGCGGAAGCAACTTGGGGTTTGATGGCCAACACGATGACATCCGCCGCGCCAACCAGTTCTGCGGTGGCTTCAGGGTGGGCGGTCACTCCTGTTGCGGTCTGAAAGGCATTGCGCGCCTCAGGCGAGGGATCCACGGCATCTAAACGGTCGTTGGGAAAGAGCTTCCCATGGGTAATACCGCCTGCCAAGGCGGTCGCCATCTTACCAGCGCCAATGAAAAGGATGTTCATTGTTTAGGAAAATGTACAGGG
>JAFXSU010000307.1 GCA_017525435.1 Victivallales bacterium | reverse complement strand
GCGTCTTTACGGTGTAAGGACAATACTCGCAGGCAATCTGAGAACAAGCAAAAAGGCGGGCCTTCAAAGGTCCGCCTTTTTTTATGTGCTGAAAGTTGGCGATTGCCCGTTGTAACTCACACTCATGCGGGACTTGGGACTTGGGACCTTGACTCCAGTTAACGATATAATTGCCTTTACAAATTCTACGGGAGCTGCCGCCCCCGTACCCCTGGCTGTTTGAAAAGCAAGCTTAGTTAGGTGCTTTCACGGGGAACAGGAACATAGCATTATTTTTCAATATTATCCAGCAAACTGTTGCTTTCCGGTTTGCGCAGTTTGCGGAGGGCAATTGCTTCCAGTTGGCGGATTCTTTCACCGGTGAGACCAAAATGCTTGGCGACCTGCTCCAGAGTTTCCACCGAATGTCCCAAGAGTCCAAAGCGCCGCATTAGGATTTCACGCTCACGTGGCTCCAAGACCTCCAGCACGCTCTTGGTGATATCGTGCCCGCTGTCGGTCTGGTGGGTGAGACTCTGTTCGTCAGCCAGAATGTCATTCCAGTCGCGGTCTTCGGTGGCGATGGCTTGCAAGGAGAGCGGCTGCTGTCCCATTTTCAGCAGTGCACGGATGCGTGGCACCGAGAGTCCCACGAGGCTTGCAAGTTCCTCGATTGAAGGCGGGCGTCCTTGCTCTTGGAGGAATTCCCGTTCCATGCGGTGAATCTTGGAGAGTTGACGCACAATATTGACGGGGATGCGGATGGAGCGTCCGTTTACATTCAGAGCATGGGTAATGGATTGGCGAATCCAGTAGGAAGCGTAGGTGGAGAAACGATGTCCGCGCTGGTATTCAAAAGACTCCACGGCGCGCATCAGCCCGATATTGCCTTCTTGCACCAGGTCGGAGAGGGGCATCAATGTACATACGAAGTGACGGGCAATGGAGATAACCAGCCGGAGATTGCCTTCGACAAGGTTGTTCATGGCTTTGATGGCACGCTGGTGGATTTCCTCCATTTGCGTGGACAAGGCGTGGCGTTGCGCTTCGTCAAGCCCAGTCGCCTCCCATTCGCCCCGAATGAAGAATTCAACGCATGCGGAGTAGAAGCGGGGCTGGAAAGAGAGTTTGCCGAATTCTTTCACAATCGGATTGAAGATCTGGGGCAGCCACTCGCCTGTCACCTGGACTGCATGTTCTGTCGCGTTGCGGCTTTTTGATGGTTGAAACCGCGCGAATTGGCGAAGGATCTCCTTTCGCTTGTCCAGCAGCATCTCAATGGCCTGGGCGATAAGTTTCTCCAGGGCATCGTCACTATAGACTAAGTCATCATTGCAGGGGTCGAGTTCAATGAAACTCAAGAGCTGACCTGGCGGCAGATTTCTTAGGAAGTCCAATTCTGCCATGATGACCTGCGGGAATTGGGCGAGCAATCCATGGATCTTCGCTCGTGCTTCGCTATATTCCTTCGCATAGCGGACCTCTTCGTCTGCATTAAGCAGTTCGAAGGTGCCCACTTCCTGCATATAAGTTGGATTCAGCTCGAAATTATTCCATGCGCTGTTCATCCAGCCATCATTGTGCATCCTTATCGCATTGCGGCGGGGCTGTGGAGACAACTTTGGATGGGAAGATTCTGCCGGCATTGGGTTATGTTGCCATTTTTCCGTGAGTATGAGGACTATTTTTGCGAGAGAATGCCACGCAGTTCCTTCAGGTAATCAGGTTCTTTGCGGTATCCGGAGATCTCGCCGATTTTCTTGCCATCGGCGGAGACCAGGATGGCATGCGGAACTCCGCCACCGGCACCAAGTGTCTGGGCAAGCATTTCGTGGGCTTGTCGGATGTGCGGGGGCAACTCGAAGCCCCTGGGGGAGTCCACGAACATCAGAATGAGTTCCTCGGAGGCCAATTTCTGGAATGCCGGTTGGCTTAGGACATCCTCCCGAAGCTTGATGCACCAGCCGCACCAGTCAGAGCCGGTTAAGAGTACGAAGACCGGTCGGTTGGTCTGGCGCGCGGCCGTCATGGCGGCATTGTAGTCGTCATACCATCCTTCTGGTGTGGATTTCACTTGCGCGACTGGGGGCTTGGGGACTGGGACGGAAGAAGGCTCCACCTGCTGGTCCGGAAGGTTTTCTCCAATGCCACTAGCTGCTGCATCGGAAGCATCTAGGTGCGATTCCGGAGTAGTACGGGAGGATTGTTCATTGGCTTCGTCAGTGCCCGCAGTACAGGAGGCGAGGAAGAAAACGGTCAAAACCAGGCAGAGTGTTTTTAGGATTTGCGACATGGCTTGATTGCGGAAAATGAGATGCAGGGTTAATTCGTGGAGATTCAATATAATAATATAATATGCTAAAAGACATTGTGTGCGTGCATTGTCAAATCTCGGGGAGTTTTTTGTTTTGGGCTGTCCAAATGACCATGACGAGCTTGAAAATCAGGGAATAGGCATTAAATTATGTGTTTGTCGCAGAGGTTTTATAAGCTGGGCCATGACTGCAAGTGGGAAAGGTCTTCCCCAATCTGGCTTGGTGACCGTCTGGCGATAACAACCTACCATACAATCATGAATAAAGAACAAAAGCAGGAAGTCATCCAGAAGTACAAGCGTTCCGAAGGTGATGTGGGATCCGTCGAGGTCCAGGTCGCCATCATGACCGCACGCATCCTTGAACTCACTGAGCACCTCAAGATCAACAAGAAGGACTTCAGCACCCGTCGCGGACTGGTTGCGCTGGTCAATCGCCGTCGCAAGCTCCTGCGCTATCTCGCCTCCAACGACTACGCTCGCTACACTGCCTTGATTGGCTCCCTGGGTCTGCGCCGATAATCGACTTCGGTTTGGCCGGAGGCTTGCGAAAAACTGCCTCCAGGCTGGCCTCAATTTTAAGGGAGTGTAGAAATGAGCATCGAATCTATCACTATCGACTTGGGCGGCGGAAGGTCCCTCTCGATTGAGACGGGCAAGCTGGCGCTCTTGTGCAATGGCTCCGTGGTCGTCCGCCAGGCGGACACCACCGTTCTGGTCTGTGCCTGCGCCGCCGCACCGCGCGAGGGCATCGACTTCTTCCCGCTCTCCGTGGAATACCGCGAACGCTTCGCCGCTGCCGGAAAGATTCCAGGCGGCTTCTTCAAGCGCGAAGGGCGTCCCTCTGAGAAGGAAATTCTTACTGCTCGCATGACGGATCGTCCGTTGCGGCCGCTCTTTCCCGAAGGCTTCAACAACGAGGTCCAGATTGTCTCCACCTTGCTGTCTGCGGATGGCAAGCAGGAGGCGGATGTCCTCTCCATTCTTGGTGCCAGCGCGGCGCTGATGGTTTCGGACATTCCGTGGAATGGTCCGGTTGGCGCATTGCGTGTCGGTCGTATCAACGGCGAGTTCATTGCGAATCCCTCCAATGCGGAAATGGAGCAGAGCGATCTTGACCTGGTTTACTCCGGCGTGGCTGGCAAGGCCATCATGATCGAGGGTTGCTCCAAGGAAATCTCCGAAGAGGAACTGCGCGATGCAATGTGGTTTGCGGATGGCATCATCCAGAAGATGATCGCCGCCCAGCAGGAGTTGGCCGCGAAGGTCAACAAGGCAAAGTTCGAGTATGTCTCCAATCTGCCGAGCCCGGAGTTCCTGAAGGCCTCCGAAGAGTTCATCGGCGATCGGCTCTCCGCCGCTGTCTGTGCGCCGGACAAGTTGACGCGCCAGGATCAGGAGAATGCGCTGAAGGCCGAGTATGTCGCGGCCGTTCCCCCGAAGTTTGCCGATCCCGAAACCGGCGCCACCCCGAATCCGGAGCTGGCCTGGGAGATCATCAAGGAGAAGGCGATTCGCAATCTCGTGCTGGAGAAGAAGATCCGGCAGGATGGCCGTGCACTGGACGAGTTGCGTCCCATCACCTGCGAGGTTGGCGTGCTGCCCGTTGTGCATGGCTCCGCCATCTTCAAGCGCGGTGACACGCAGGCGCTGGTGACCGCGACGCTCTCCGGAACTGGCGACGCGCAGGAATACGACGTCATCGCCGGCGGTCCCGCGAAGAAGAACTTCATCCTCCACTACAACTTCCCGAATTTCTGCACTGGCGAAGTCGGTCGCTACGGCTCCACCGGCCGTCGTGAAATCGGCCATGGCGCTCTTGCGGAGCGTTCCATCCGCCAGGCGATGCCTTCGGTGGACGACTTCCCGTACACCGTTCGCGTGACCAGCGAGATTCTGGGATCCAATGGCTCCAGCTCGATGGCCACCGTCTGCGGCGGGTCGCTGGCGCTCATGGATGCCGGCGTGCCAATCTCCGACGCGGTGATTGGCATCTCCATCGGTTTGGTGACCGGCACCGACCATCGCGAGTTCCTCACCGACATCCTCGGCAGCGAGGATCACTACGGTGACATGGACTTCAAGGTCGCCGGAACCACCAAGGGAATCACCGGCTTCCAGCTGGATCTCAAGATTGCCGGCCTCGATATCGAGGGCATGTACCAGGCAATGTTGCGCAACAAGGCCGCCCGTGCGAAGATTCGCGAGATTCTCACCGCATGTCTGGCCAAACCGCGCACGGAGCTCTCTCCGAATGCCCCGCAGGTCTGCACCGTGAAGATTAACCCCGAGAAGATCGGTGCGTTGATCGGCCCTGGCGGAAAGAACATTCGTGGAATTCAGGACCGCACTGGTGCCCAGATCAATGTCGAGGAGGACGGCACTGTCCGCATCTTCGTGAACTCCAAGACCGCCATGGACCAGGCCCGCTACGAGGTCGAAAGCCTGACCGGCGAAGTCGAGATCGGCAAGATCTACAAGGGCGTCGTCAAGACCGTCAAGGAATTCGGTGCCTTTGTCGAAATCATGCCTGGACAGGAAGGGATGGTTCACATCTCCGAACTGGCCAACTACCGCGTCAAGACTGTCGAGGACATCTGCAAAGTCGGTGACGAAATCACTGTGAAGGTGATTGACATCGATGACCGCGGGCGTGTCCGGCTCTCTCGCAAGGCCGCCTTGGCAGATCTCTAGTGATTGTCATAACTAACTGATTACAAGTAATTTACATAAGGAAATCCGGTCATGAAGGAAAACATCCATCCCAAGTACGTCAAGTGCACGGTGACCTGCGCCTGCGGCGCCACCTTCGAGTGCGAATCCACGATGCCCAAGCAGTCCATCGGTATCTGCGCGAAGTGCCACCCCTTCTACACTGGCAAGCAGAAGCTTGTCGATACGGAAGGACGCGTTGACGCCTTCCGTCGCCGTTTCGCGAACATCGACCTTGAGGCTCTCAAAAAGAAGAAGAAGTAGCTGCTTCGGCCCCTTGCGGGTCGTTTGTCTAGCTTCATTCGGCCACGCCTTTGGATTCTCTTCCACAGGGCGTGGCCTTTTTGCTGAATGAGAAATTGGCAATTGGCAACTGCTCATATTCTCGCGGCATGTAAACTGTTGCGGCGTAATGCCGCTCCCTTGCTCATTGCTCATTGCTCATTGATATGGACTTAGCCGGTTACATCCAAAACAGCGCCAGCCGTCTGGCGGAGCTGGAGAACGAAATTAGCCATTTTGATTTTGCTTCGGCGGGGAACGACCGTTTCCAGGCGATGAACCGCGAGTACCAGAAACTCAAGCAACTTCAGGAGGCGTGGGACGAGTTCAATTCTGTCCAGCGGCAGATTGTCGAGAACAAGGAGATGCTTTCCGGCAACAATGATCCTGAGATGGCCGAGATGATTTCGGCGGATTTGGAAGAACTGCAGGGCAGGGTGACGCCCCTGGAGCAGCGCCTCAAGATGCTGATACTGCCCAGCCATCCCAACGAGGGACGCGATGTCATCGTGGAAATCCGTCCGGCCGCTGGTGGCGACGAGGCGAGCCTTTTCGCAGGCGATCTCTATCGTATGTATATGCGCTACTGTGAGACGAAAGGCTGGCATGTCGAGATGCTCGATTTGGGAGAAACCGAAGTCGGAGGCATCAAGAATGTCTCGTTCATGGTGCGGGGCGACGAAGCGTGGAGCCTGCTTCATTTCGAGAGCGGTGTCCACCGTGTGCAACGCGTTCCCACCACCGAGACGCAGGGGCGCATCCATACTTCCACCGCGACTGTGGCGGTGATGGCTGAGGCGCAGGATGTGGATATCGAACTCAAGCCTGAGGACTTGCGCATTGATGTCTTCCGTTCTTCCGGAGCAGGTGGACAGGGCGTGAACCGAACTGACTCCGCCGTGCGCGTGACCTACCTTCCCACCGGCGATTTCGTGGCAAGCCAGCAGGAGCGCTCCCAGCACAAGAACAAGGAAATTGCCATGCGCATCCTGCGTTCACGGCTTCTGGAACGCCGTCAGCAGGAGGAAGATGCCAAGAATGCCGCAGAGCGTCGCAGCCAGATTGGTAGCGGCGACCGTTCCGAGAAGGCACGCACGTATAATTTCCCGCAGAACCGCGTGACCGACCACCGTTTCAATATCACCCGCTACGACCTGCCTGCCATTATTGACGGCGATCTCGATGGTCTTCTTGGTGAAATCCGCGCGGCGGACGCTGAACAACGCCTTGCCCAGGAACTCCATTTGGACAACTGATTGATCTTTTTTCCAGAATACTTTTTTATTAACGAGATATTGTAAAAAATCTTATATATTAGTGAGATAATACGCATAATTCTTTCGATTCAGTTTTCATATCTTACCAACCGCGAATGAAGATGATAACTCATTATACGAATCGATTCCCTTGGCTGTCTTTCTGGATCTGTCTAGTGCTACTGTCTCTTTGCCCTTTATGGAGTGCGGAGATTGCAGAGGAGCAGATAGAATATTTCGACGGGAGCACGCTCATCGCCGGCGCCTTCCTGCCGCCGGTCAGTCGCACCGAATTGCGGGGCGAAGGCGAAGCCAGTTATCTTGGCAAGAACAAGGCATTGGAGGCGACGCTGGTCGCCGGCTGGGAAAGACTTGCCACCGAAATCGATATCTCCGGCTATAGACTAACCAAGACCGACTTGGAGTATTATTATATCAATATCCTTTCTAACCACGGCGAGATTTTTCATGTCGATCCCACCATGTGGGGAATGGCGAGTAGTGGCCAATATATCACTAAGGTTCGTCCAACCTATACAGTCACGGATGCCGCTGCCCTAGCGGAAATGAAGGCCGAACTGGAGCAGGCCGTCCAGAACGCATTGTCCCTGGTGTCCGACAACATGAGCGACTTGGAAAAAGCACTTGTTCTTCATGACTTTGTATGTTCCAATTGCGAATACGACCATACTGCGAGTCTATCCCATATCCGTGATGCCTACGGTGCATTGGTGCTTAAGCACGCAGTATGTGCCGGCTATGCCATCAGCTATGCTCATTTGCTACGTCAGGTCGGCGTGCACGTGGATTACATTGACTCTCAGTCAATGAACCACGCTTGGAATGCGGTGTTTATCGATGGCGAGTGGTATCATGTCGATGTCACGTGGGATGACGGGTATGACATCCCCGAACAATTTCTACATGAGTATTTTCTGAAGAGCGACACAGCAATCAAAAATCTGGAGCATCCCGTCTGGGATTATCCGCTCTATACTTGCACCAGTACCCGTTTTGACGACTATTTTTGGACAAAGGAGGACTCCTTTGCTTCTGGCGCGGTGCCCTGTTTTGCCGGTTGCGGGTATATTGCTTCGAGTATCTCGAATGAGTTATATGCCTATGACTTAGAAACAGGTCAGGGCGAGAAGGTTCTTGAACTTCCAGATGTCCGTTGGAAAAACTGGGTGACTGGTGGATTGTTCAAAAAGAAATATTATCAACTGGCGTCTTTCCATGGATTGCTGGCCATCAACACTCCCGATGCCGTGTTGCTCTGTGACCCCGACACCATGACCACCGCGACTTTGCCTGCGGATTTGCCAGTTGATACGGGCTACTGCTATGGACTTTGGATGAGCGATGGCAACAGCCTGTATGCTGTGATTCGTCAAAAACCGAATGGCGATGAATATACTATGGAATCTTTGCCGTGGGTTCCGGTCGCCCAGGTGACGGTTGAACCCGCTGCTCAAGAATACAATGTCTTGAACGCTGGAGGCACCGAAAGCCTCCAGCTCTCTGCAACGGTGTCTCCCGCCAATGCCTCCTGGCAGGTGCTTACATGGAGTTCAGACAATGAAAACGTGGCCACGGTGGACTCCCATGGGCAGGCGTCCATCTCTTTGGTGGCACCTGGAGCCGCCACGATTTATGCTACTAGCCGCGAGAACATCTCCGGCCAATGCAATATTTCGGTGGATTATCCGCCAATCGTCATCAGTGTGGCGGCCTTCCCTGAAGCAGGCGGCCAAGTCTCCGGAGGAGGAACCTTCGACCATGGAGTGATGACCACTCTTACCGCTTTCCCTGCTGATGATTATATTTTCGCAGGATGGTTCCTAAATGACGAGTTGATTTCCAACGAAGAGTCATGCCAAATTACTGCGTTCGAAGATGCAGACTATATTGCCGTCTTTGCGCCGAGAACCTATGCGGTCACGACGGACGGCTGTTCAGCGAACAAGGAAACTGCGTCTCGTGGCGAGACGGTAACGGTGACGGCAACTCTGCCGGAAGGCGCATTGGCAACCGATTATGAGTTCGCATGGAGCAGTGTTCCGGGCGTGGAGTTTACTGTGAGCGAAAACACCGCGACCTTCGAGATGCCCGCCGAGGCGATCAGCGTGTCGTGTGTCACCACGCTGAAGACCTACATGGTTACCGTGGACGGCTGTACGGCGGACAAAGATAGTGCCTCCCGTGGCGAAACGGTTACGGTGACGGCAACTCTGCCGGAAGGCGCGTTGGCCACCGATTATGAGTTCGCATGGAGCAGTGTTCCGGGCATGGAGTTCACTGTGAGCGAAACAACTGCGTCCTTCGAGATGCCTGCCGAGCCAATCCAGGTGACCTGCACCGCTACATTGCGAAGCTACGCGGTCACGACGGACGGATGTACGGCGGACAAGGATAGTGCCTCCCGTGGCGAAACGGTCACGGTGACGGCAACTCTGCCGGCGGAAGCTTTGACCTCTGACTATGACTACGAGTGGACATTCGTTCCTGAAGTCGGGTTTGCCGCCGGTGAAGGCGTCGCGTCCTTCGAGATGCCTGCCGAGCCAGTAACGGTGACCTGCGTCGCCACGTTGAGGACTTATTCAGTCACAACGATTGGCTGTACGGCGGACAAGGAAACTGCGTCCCGAGGCGAGATGGTCATAGCCACCGCGACGTTACCTGAAGGGACTTCTGCCACGGATTATGATCTTTCGTGGAATGGTGTGCCGGAAGTCGATTTCATTGAAATAGACTCGGTCACTGTTAGTTTTGCGATGCCTGCATCAGAGATCACAGTGACCTGTGAAGGAACCTTAAATCTTTATCCTATTACTGTTGTAGGAGCAACCTCGAAAAAGCCCCGGGCCGCAACAGGGGAAACGGTTGTGGTGACAGCTATGCTTCCCGAAGGAGCAATAACCTCCGACTACGATTTCGAGTGGACATTCGCTCCTGAGGTCGAGTTCACCGCAGGTGAAGGCACCGCGTCCTTCGAAATGCCTGACGTGGCAATCGTGGTGACCTGCGTTACCACGCTGAAGACCTACGCGGTCACCGTGGACGGTTGCACGGCGGACAAGGCATCTGCCGCTCGAGGCGAAACGATTACGGTGACGGCGACTTTCCCGGAGGACGAGGAAGCGGAGTTCTGGGATTTCACTTGGAGCAGCGTTCCGCCTGTGGAGTTCACTGCGATAGATGAATTAACTATGAACTTCGAGATGCCTGCCGAGGCGGTGACGGTGATTTGCGCAATGAATGAGAAACCGATGGAGAACACCACCATGCAGCGGGTTCTGCAATTGGTGCATGGCTGGAATCCAGTTGTATTGAGCCTTGTTCCAGACACGAACTCGATTGAACGGCTTAAGAAAATCCAGCCGATGGTTCTGGATAGTCAAAGCTATAGGCAGGCGCATGAGTTTTCTGCAAATAATCTATATTGGCTCTATGCACCAAAGGATATGCGTATCGTGTTGACAGGAGAGCCTTTTGTTACGCCTATGCCACAGGACTCCGGCTGGCAGACCTTTGGTGCTTTTGACTTTGAATTCTCACTTGAGGACTATGAAATCTGGCAGTGGAATGGGGGTGTCTTCCAAAAACTGGATGATCCTCAAATTGTGCCAGGTAAGGGGTATTTCCTGCGGAAACGTCAATAGCAGGATAACTGCATTCTGTGCAATTGGAGCGGTCGCCTAGCGAATGGCAATGCGCAATGGCACCATAGCGACATGAAGGACCGTCCGTACCTTGAGACTTACGCATTGTTTGATGCATGGAAAGACGTAATCAATTCGCTAAGCTTTATGTCTCCTTATGGAATAAGGCCTGGCGACAAATCCTTTCAATTGCACAGGTGTAGGAATAACCCTATGCAGTCCATTGGGTTGTATGTGTTCGCGATTATATTAGCGGGCATCTATGCGTCTGCCAGGATTTTGATATGCTTCCAGCGTCCGGAGCGGAAACGCAGCCAGACGGGGAGAATTCCGCTGATATAGGAGAGGTTCCAGATCAGCCAGGTGGGGATGATGCCGAGGTGCAGTCCTTTTAGGCAGAACCACACTATGAAGGTGGCAAACCAGTTGAAGAGAACATTGATCAACATCGCGGCAAAGGTGTCTCCGCCACCTTGGAGACCACCGCTATAGATGAGGTATATCCCGTTGCAGAAGACGCTGATGCAGTTGATTCGCATCATCCATACTGTGAAATGGAGCAGCGAGCTGTAGCCCAATGCGGGATCCTTTCCGGTGAACAGATGCACCATCGGAACGGTGAAGATCAGATAGAGGATCGATAGCATCAGGCTGTAGGCAATCGATAGTTTCAGTCCGGAATGGACTGCACGTTCGGCCTCGGGGATGTCCTGTGCGCCCAATCGCTGGCTGGTCAGGCTGGTTACGCCGATTTGCAGGCCGTTCATGGGGAGGAAACTGATCATCTCCCAACTCATCACGATGGTCATCGCCGCCGCCGCATCAACGCTTATGCCATGGAAGATAAGGATATCCATGGTAAACGAGAAGCTGCACAGCAGCCCAGTCAGTCCGCTGGGATAGCCGAAGCGCAGAAGTGCCTTGACGACTTCCGGTGCTGGCTTGAACATTTTGGCACTCCTCCAGGGGGACTGACGGAATTTGCGGATAACGCCCCAGGTCAGGATGGCGGTCATCGCGAAGGAGGAGGCCACGGTGCCGATTGCCGCACCGTCAATGCCCATGGCTGGGAATCCCCACTTGCCGTAGATGAGAACATAGTTCACTACGAGATTCACTACCAGCGCCACGGCGTTGCCCCACATGATGATGGCTGTCTCACCGATGCCGGAGAAGAAAGATGCCAGCGGGGAGCGGAAGAGCCCGAAGATGCATCCGATGGTGCAGATCCAGAAATATCTCAGTTCCTGTTGCGTCTGAAGGGCCTCGTGCCCACCAAGCGTGAAAAGCCGCGAGACACCGACCGCCAGGAGAAGGATGAGCGGGTAGGTCCAGAAGGCGAGTCGCAAGGTCTGGATGGTTGTGCGTGGGCATTCTTCATAGTTTTGGGCACCGTACTGGCGAGCCACCAATGCGGAAGAGTAGGCTAGCAGTCCCACGAAGAAAACCATGCAAGTCCAGCAGGCCGAACCGCCCGACATGCACGCGGCCATCTCCACCTTGCCCAAGCGCGATAGATATAGCCTGTCCACGAACATCATCGCAGTGTCGAAGAGGCTCGACATCATCATCGGAAAGGCAATTGGCAATAATTTGCCGATGCCTCCGGCACCACGCCAATGGGTAGAATTGCGAATCGAGAACATGGTCGTATTGGTAAATTTGTCGTAAATTGTCATAATTTAACCTGTTTTTGTGGTTTTTCCTTTTAAACCTTATAGAAGTTCTTGGGACTTGAGACGCGGGACTTGGGACGCGGGACTTGGGACCTTGGCGGCAATCTAGATCAACAGTATCGTTCCCAGGTAACGATATAATTGCCCTTTTTTGTGTGCCAGCGGTTCAACTTTCTTCCGATTTGCGTCTTTGGGGAGAATCGTCTGCATGAAATCGGATATAGTATCTGCAT
>JAFXSU010000306.1 GCA_017525435.1 Victivallales bacterium | reverse complement strand
TTAAGGCTTAAGGTTTAAAGCTAGAATGCCTCGACCGATTCCGCAGTTTGGATAGGGTGAAATCTGGCTTGTGGCCTGAATCCGTGAATTGTAGGTGGACGTACTGCCGGTGCCCTCGCCGACAGAAAATGCGTTGTGCTGGTGCCCCGCCAGCGCAGAGTAAAATTCACGGATTCAAGTGTGGGTCAAATAGATCCCCTCATGGGGAATAAAGTGTAAACGAATCATCGATGCTTATCCCCATCCTCATCAGCCTGACCGAGGTGATGGTGCTCACCGTCACCGTCATGCTCCTTTATACCTACCGATATATTATCGGTTCAGCTGGCGTCTATCTGATGGCGGGAGTCTTCTATATCTTCACGCTATTGACCGATTCGCCACGCTTCGCAAACTTCAACACGGCACCGGACTTCTTCAGCACTGTCGGCAGCGGTCTCCTCTGGCTACCCTTTCTGCTGCTGCTGATTATCATCTACGACCAGGAGGGTGCGCGTCCGGCACGACGCTTCTACCTTGGTCTTTTCCTTGCCACCGGCGCATTCTTCTGCCTCACCCTGTTGATCTTTGGAGGAATGCTCGCCTCCTCCAACTCGTCCATTTTACAAAACCTCTTCCGGAACACCGGGCGCATGAGCTTGCTGGCAAGCTCCATCAGCCATCTTTTCGTCTTCGCCCTTGTCCCTACCATCTATCAGGTAATCACCAACCGCTGGAAAAACAACGGCTTGGCAATCTTTATCACATGTATTATATATCTTGCTATAGATGAAGGATTTGTAGCAATATACACCGCATTCATGAGCGGTTCGCGCGCCTATCAGCCGGTCTCCTTCAATGTCGGTGCCGTCCGAGTGGCGATGGCGATGCTCCTGAGCGTTGTCGGGCATATCTATTTTCTTGTCACTCCATCGTCCAATTCTTCTTCAAAACGCTCTCCGCTACACTTTCTGGGCGGCTTCTTCCGTGGTTTCAACTCCACGGAACAACTCATGCAGAGTCTGGACGAATGGGAGGAACGATACCAGGTTGTCGTCGAGAACTCCAGTGAATTGATTATGCTTGCCACTCCGGCCGGCCAGCTCCTCAATGCCAACCGTGCCGCCACCAAATACTTCCGCCGAGTACTCAATGACCCCGACTTCCGCCTTGACCGCTATATCACCGACGCCACCGGGCTGCCCTGGAACTGGAAAGAAGCCATGCCCGCCCAGGATATCCACGACCCCACCCGGCTCCGTAGCATCAAGCAATACCGCAACCTCTTCCTGCGCATTCCAGGCAAGCGCCCTGTGGACTTGGATATCAATGTCTCCTGCGCCACTCTCAACGGCGAAAACATCGCGGTCATCGTCGCCCATGACATGACTCTCCAACGCGAAGAACAGCGACAGAACCGCAACCGCAGTGAGGCAATGATGCACTCACAGCGGCTGGAGTCCATCGGTCAGCTTGCAGGTGGCATCGCACACGACTTCAACAACATGATGCTCTCCATCCAGGCATCCCTCGATGCCTTGAACCTCAAATATCACCCCGATGGCGAAGCCGGTCATCTTCTCCAAAACATCGAGGACGCCTGCCACCGCGCCACCACGCTTACCAGCCAGTTGCTCGGCTTCGCCCACAAAGGAAAATTCCACGCCGAAGATGTCGAGGTGCCAGCGCTTCTCCAGCACGCCATGCAGCTCTTCCTCCCGACTGCCAAGGGAATTACCTGCAAGACCATTTGCGAACCCGTCCCGCTCGTCATCCACTGTGATGAGTCTCAGCTCACGCAGGTCATTCTGAATCTCCTCATCAACAGCCGCGATGCGCTTGCCAACACGCCAGACCCCAAGCGCCTTACCGTGAGAGCCGAGTCCGTGCGGGAGAAATTGCCGGAATGGGACTTCCGGCCAGACCGCAAGGCGGATCCTACGGAATACCTCTGCATCCAGATACGGGACAATGGTTGCGGGATGCCTTCACAGGTCAAAGCCAAGATGTTCGACCCCTTTTTCACCACCAAATCCGCTGGGCACGGCACCGGCATGGGGCTTGCGATGGCATTTGGCTGTATTTCCAACCACCACGGCTGGATCCATGTGGAATCCGCCCCGGACCAAGGATGCTGCATCACCATCTTCCTGCCCCGGGCGGGAACCGAGGCGGCTCAGACCGCAGGTAGCCCAGAACCGGATGACCCTGTCACCAAACCCTAACTCCACATCCACAAACATGATGAAAAAAGTCCTCTGTCTGCTGCTCGTCTGCTCCGCACTGTTCTGCACCGCCGGTTCGCGTGTCGTCAAACTTGGTGGCACAGCCATCACCGCCGACTCGCATGTGCTGGTAATTCCCGCCGAGCCTACGCCCTCCGAAAAATGGGCAGCCGACGAATTCAACCTCTACTGGCAGAAGATGACCGGTCAGACGCTTGGCATCGTGAATGAACCCGCCCTCCCGGAGGGCAAATCCCCCATCTACTTGGGGCACTGCGAAGGTCTTGCGCAACTCGGTCTGGAACCAAACTGGGAGAAGCTCGGCGACGAGGGAATCGTGGTCGCCTCCAAAGGACCGGCTTTGGTGCTGGCGGGCGGTCAGCGCGGCGTCCTCTACGCACTCTATGACTTCCTTCAGCAGGAACTCTCTTGCCGCTGGTTTGCAGAAGATTGCGAGGTGATTCCCGATGCGGGCACCGTGGATCTCCCGGAACTCAACCGTACCTATCTCCCGCCTCTCGAATACCGCGAGACCGACTATCCCGA
>JAFXSU010000305.1 GCA_017525435.1 Victivallales bacterium | reverse complement strand
TTCGTGCACCGCCAGAGGCGGTCACAATCACCAACGGCAGTTCGCGTTTCGTGGTCCATTCGGCCAACCGTGTGATCTTTTCGCCCACAACGGAACCCATGCTGGCGCCCATGAAACGGAAGTCCATCACTGCCAGTCCAAAGCGTCGTTTGTCCAAATAAGCCTTGCCGACAATTACCGCCTCGGTCATATCGGTCTTTTGATGTGCCTCGGCAAGTTTTCGTGGATACGAGCCATCTCCGGCGAAATCCAGCGGGTCAATGGAGCGCAAGTCATCTGCCATTTCGGTGAAGCCCCGCTTGTCTGCATCGGTGAGCATCTTGATGCGCTCGTGGGCAGTCAGTGGGTGGTAGTGTCCACAAGTCGGGCATACTGAGAGGTTTGCCTCCAGGGCACGACGGTAAACCACTTCGCCGCAGGCAGGGCATTTTGCCCATAGACCGGCAGGAATTTCCGTGCGCGAACCAGGTGCGGGCAGATTAAACGAGGTTTGGGTGTCGCTGAAATCCATTGATGCAGAGTTGCAGTGAGGTTGGTACAATATTGTAATGTAATCCTTGCCATGCGACCTGTGTGGTGCAATGCGCCACAAATCCGTTGTGGGCAATTGCCATTCCACATTTCACATTCCTCGCCCGACGGGCGGGCGGTTGCCAAACCATTCCACATTTCACATTCCTCATTCCTCATTCCTCATTTTTCCATGTGCCGCAAGGCTATAATAGCCGATGTGCTGCGGGTCTGCCTCTGGAGTGCCGAGAATGAGGTGATCTTGGACTTGGATATTCAGAAGGTTTCCGGCGGCAACCAGCACACGGGTGAGTGCCAGATCTTCCGCCGAGGGGAGGGGATCACCAGAAGGATGGTTGTGGCACAGCACAATGCGGTGGCAGGCGCATTGGATGGCACGGCGGAAGACTTCACGTGCGTGGACAAGCGACCGGTCAAGAAGACCGAGGGTGATCCTCTCCTCTTGGATGACCTGGTTGCGGGTATCCAGCATGATGACATGGAATTCCTCCTGTGAAGCACGCTGGATGCGCGGACGCATATATTGTGCCACGGCTCCCGGGGAATTGAGTTGTGGGTGTTCTCCGATGGCGGAAGCCGTAAGTCGTCGTGCCAATTCGCATGCCGCCACGAGTGTGATCGCCTTTGCCTCGCCGATTCCGCTTACCTGCTGGAACTCCTCTGGTACCGCAAAGGTCAGACGCCGAAGTTCGCCTTGAAAATGCGCAAGGAGTTGATCCGCCAGCGTCAAGGCGCTGTCGCCTTGTTTGCCGGTTCGAAGAAGGATGGCCAGCAGTTCGCGGTCACTCAATGCCATTGCGCCCAATCGCATGAGCCGTTCGCGGGGGCGCTCCTGCATCGGCATATCCATGATCATCAAGTCTTTCATAAATGGTCAATGTGTTTTTTTACAGGTTTACCTGTCATAATCTACACCGTCCATTTTTGTCTCTCGACAAATGCTTCGAAAGTCATAAAATTCACATTTTCGGTGAGCAAACTCTGTGAAAGCATTACATTTTGAACAATGCCTACATTACTGGAACCATTGATTTTCGCGGAC
The DNA here is from genome assembly GCA_017525435.1 of Victivallales bacterium. Taxonomy (GTDB): domain Bacteria; phylum Verrucomicrobiota; class Lentisphaeria; order Oligosphaerales; family Oligosphaeraceae; genus RGIG1601. Next base: position 6,068 of record JAFXSU010000305.1, on the reverse strand, counting down.
GGCACGCAGTTGCCCAGGATTCTTCCTGGTCCAATGGAGGGCGTGACCGCCGGCGCATGGCTGAAGATACTCACCGGCCATCGTTGGGTGGATGCCTGGTGGACGCCGTTCCTGCGCATCTCCACCGGCGTGCCGCGACGTTCACGGCTGGCTGCGTGGCTTCAGCCGTATTTGGCGACTGGCCTGCCGGTTATAGCACAAATCATGGGCGAGGATACTGCACGGCTTGCGGAGACCGCCCGGCGTCTCCACGAACTCGGCGCTGTAGCCGTCGATCTCAACTGTGCCTGTCCCAGTCCAGTTGTAGTACGCAATCATGCCGGAGGAGAACGCCTGCGTCATCCGGAGTGGATTGCCAAGACGCTTCAGGCGATGAAGCAATCCGTCGGCGGTGCTCCTGTGGGCGTGAAGTTGCGCATTGGCTATGAGTCGCCAGAGGAGTTTAGCTCGTGTATCGCATCGGCTGTCTGCGAGGCGAAGCCAGATTTTGTGACAGTGCATTTCCGCACCGTTCAGGAACGCTACGAACCCGTCTCGAATGGCTTGGAGCGTCTGGCCTCTGCTCGTACGGCACTGCCGAAGTTGGTTGTCATCGGCTCTGGAGATCTTTTTACGCCTCAGGATGCCATGGCGATGCATGAATATTGCGGGGTGGACGCCGTGGCACCTGCCCGCGGGATGCTCGCCAATCCACGGTTGCTAGTCGATATCACGAAGTTTTTCCGAGGAGAAGCTCCTCGGAATTTTACCATCCAGGAGAAAAACCAATTGCTGGGCGAGTTCGTAATGTATGCACCTCGGCATTTTCAGTTGCAGATGGCCGCGAATCTCCTTGGCAAGAATTCTCCTGAATTCAATGCATTCTTGCGGAAATAGTTATTGATGTCTGCATGGCAGTTCGACAGATTTGACGGAACAACGGGTTTTAAATCCCGTTGTTCCGTCTGGAATCTGCGGTTTTTAGCTCGCATCACGCCAATTTTCATCTCGTTCCAGTCGATTGACTATCTCTTTAAGTCGTTTCACGCCACGATGAACCGCTACATTGACGAAACGTTCGTCCACACGGATTTTCTCTGCCACCTCCTTGGCAGGCATCTTGTCCTGTGAAAACATCACGAACGCATCGATTGCATCCTTTGACGGATACTTTCGATACAGTTCTTTGATTCCGAATTCCAGCATCTTCTCGCGTTTTCTGCGGAGTCCGATGTCATTCATTTCGATGGACTTGTCATCCATTTGTGCAAACAGCTCCACATCCTCCATGGGAATTGGCTGGTGTTTGTTTTTCCTCCACAGGTTTATTGCCGTGTTTCTGGCAATCCGTGCCAGATAAGCTCCAACTGTCCCCTTGCGTGGATTGAATCGAATGCGTGGGTCGTTCCAGCACTTGAGCGCAACCTCCTGAACCAGATCATCACAGCTGTCATAATCCCAGCCAAGGCGTTTCCCAACACTAATGATCGTGCCCTTATTCGCATATACTTCATCCGGGGACACCGGACGGATGGCATCGATGATATCGCTCGTTGCTTTGCTGTTGTCTTTTCCCTTCTTCATGATTTGCTCCTCCTTGTTCACGGCTATTGGTTGAAACACGTTTCCCGTCATCGCCCTTACTATCGTCCCGACACTGTCACATTATTGTTTACATGCTGATGTGGTTCCCTTTTTTTGTTATTGTTTCGGCAAAGAAAATTTGCAGTGCAGGATTTCCTTGTCATGCTCTTCAGCTCCTCATTGTTCACGGTTGTTGGTTGAAACACGTTTTCCGTCATCGCCCTTACTATCGTTCCGACACTGTCACATTATTGTTTACATACTGCTATGGCCCCCCCTATTATTCTATATTTAAAGCACCGGAGATTTGCGGTTCATTGCAACCAAAGCATCAAATCATGCGAAATTTCAAACCATGCCGCCGGAAATGGTTTCGCTTTTTTTGTGCGTCAATGCAAGTATGTCACCGAATTTGTTACACTGTTTGAATGATATTAATTGCATGACGAAGTGTTGTTGCAATGTAATTTTTTTGTTATATCTTGTGTATATACATAGTACAAGAAGGAGGATTGTCTCACCATGTGCATCACGATGGATGTATTTTTTTTGAAAAATTGATAGATTTTTGCTTGTTTTCGACAATTGTATTTGGACATCAACTGAACCACCCCATAAAAACAGGAGACAAAACATGGTAAAAGAAACCGAAACAGTCATTGACATGCACAACCGTATTTCCGCCAGCCAACTGGAAAAGATTCTCCGCATGCAACTCAAGACGTTGGCGGAACACCCCGAACTGGCGCATGTTCTTCCTCCGCTGATGGTCTGGGGAGCGCCTGGCCTTGGCAAATCCTCTATCATCAGGAGCATTGCCGAGGAATTGGGCATCAAATTCATCGATGTCCGCCTGGCGCAACGTGAACCCGTGGACGTGCGCGGACTTCCGGTGCCCGACCGTGAAAACAAGAAAGTGGACTGGATGGTATCGGGCGAGTGGCCACGCGATGGACGGGGGATCTTGCTCTTTGACGAGCTGACGGCTGCTGATCGTTCTCTGCAGGTGGCTGCTTACGAGCTGATTCTGGATCGCCGCTTGGGCGACCTCTACAAGGTTCCTGACGGCTGGTACATCTGCGCGGCCGGCAACCGTGTGGAGGACGCGGCGGTCTCCACCACCATGTCCTCCGCCCTTGCTAATCGTTTCATGCACGTGGAACTGGGCGAGGATGTCGATGCATGGGCGCATTGGGCGAACCAGCATAACATCCATCCGTCGGTGACAGGGTTCTTGCGCTTCCGCCCCGAATGCCTTTTCCGCCAGAACGATGAGAATCTCGAACGCGGATGGCCTACGCCCCGTGCCTGGGAGCGTGTCAGCATCATGATGAATATTGTCCCTGCGGACGACGAAGAGCTTTTGCGCAAACTTGTCTATGGTCTTGTCGGCAACCGCGCGGGAATGGAGTTCATCGAGTTCCACAAACTCAATGCCAGTTTTGACGACGTGCGTAGCATGATGCTGAATCCAAGCGTGCCAGTCACCATTCCCCAGAAGGTCGACCGCAAGTATGCGCTTTGCGCCGCCATGGCCTATTACCTTTGGCGCGGGAAGGACAAGGCGGAGGCAGAAGCGCTTCTTAACGGCTTCTTCCGAATCTGCACGAAGCTCTCAAGCGACTTTGCCTGCATGGTGATGATTGATGTCATGACGGGCTGCGGACAGCTTTCGTCCAAAGAGGCGGCCAGCCGTTTGTTCTACCACAAGGATTACAAGACCTGGGCAGAAATCCACGGCAAGGCGATGAAAAAGCACTTGTCTTTCTAAAGGGGAGGGGGCAATGAAGAAGATTAAAGTCAGAAAACCGGATGCTTCCGAGGAGGCCCGCAAGCAGATCTGCATGGATCAGCTTGCCCTGGACCGTCAGCAGCTTCTCATGCGTTGGCCTTTCATCGGTGGAGTCATCATGCGAATGGAGTTGACGCCTGTCCGCGACGACCGGCTCTCCACTGCCTGTACCGACGGAGACAACATCTTCGTGGACATCAACTTCTATTCAAAGCTTTCGAGAGAAGAACGCCAGTTTGTCCTGGCTCATGAGGTTTGGCACAGTGTGCTTCTGCATTTTGCCCGACTCCAGAACCGCAACCGCGAACTCTTCAACATTGCGGCGGACCTGGAGATTCACTTCACTCTTGCGGATGAAAGAATGAAGGAGCCGTTCGTGCTTCCGCATGACCCCTCCTGGGGAAACCTTTCCGCTGAGGAAATCTACGAGAAACTCCCTGAATTCCAGAAGAAGCTTTCCCAGGAGCAGAAGCCGCAAGACAGTGGCCGGTCCAAGTCCAAGACCAATGGCGATCCTGCCAGCAAGGGGTTCGGCGATGGCCAGAAAAGTTTCGACAAGCATGTCTATAAAGATGATGATCTCCCAGACCCCGAATCACTTGCATCGGGTAGCGAAAAGGGCGATGACGGCAGGGGCGGCGCCGGCAAGTCAGATGGTCCGGGGGACCAGAAGGACAATGACGCCAGGAGCCGCAAAAGTTCTTCCAGTGGAAAGAATTCCACGGACGATGGAAGCAGTTCTGCTTCTGCGCCGGAAGCCGAAGGCTTGACTGATGAAATCGTCATTGACGAGGATTACAATCCGCATGTGAGTAGCGAATCCGTTGAGCATTCGCGTTCCCGCACCATCGCCGCCGCGCAGCAAGTGGAGCGCACGCAGGGCAGGCTGCCTGCGGGCATCAAGGCACTTTTGGACAAACTTCAGACACCTTCTTTGCCTTGGCAGGAGATGCTTAAGCAGTTCGTCACCACCTGCTATGGTGGCAAGCGCCGTTGGCTGCCTCCGGCCCGCCGTCATGTCTGGCAGGATCTCTATTTGCCCAGTATGCGAGACGAGGCGCTGAAGGCCGTTGTGGCGCTGGACACCAGTGGCAGTACTGCGGGCGACCTGCCGACTTTCTTCGGCGAGCTTCTCTCACTGATGAAGTCCTTCGGCAGGTTTGAGCTGGATGTCATTCAGTGTGACGCAAAGATTCAGGCGGTGGAGCATTACTCGGATGACAACGTCCCTCGGGACGATAAGAAATGGGATGTCAAGGGACTCGGGGGAACGGATTTCCGTCCCGTGTTCGAGTACATCCGCAAGAATATGCGCGAACAGCCGGACTTGCTGATTTTCTTCACGGATGGCTACGGCAATGTACCAAAACATTGTCCCGCATACCCCGTGATGTGGGTATTGACCAGTGACGGCAAGCAGCCGGCGAAATGGGGGCGCGTGGCACGTTTCAAGAAAGCGAAGAATTAATGGATACTCAAAAGACCAAAAAAGGAAAACAGGAAAACCTTGGTCCGATCTCTGGTAAGGTGGATTGTAAATCCTGTGAAGTGCGGGGCGATGATGTTGACGCGTTGGATTCTGGAGACATCGTTCCTCTGCCTACTAAGTCAGAGATTTACAACATGGTGGACGACATGATGCGCAACCATTTCATCGGGCGAAGGTATTTCAGGAGGAATATCTGGGATATTAACATGTGCTGGTCGCTTCCGATCGTTTGGGAAACGATTGCTGCGCATCCGAAGAAATGGCTTCCTCTGCACAAAATGGTCAATCGGCTGGAAATTGGTTGCCGATTTGATTTCTGGAGAATTGTCTTCGAAAATCGCAACCATGTGCCTCAGAATGAATTGCTGCGTGTCTGGTATGACTGTCTCAACGACAGGGGGTGCCAGAGTTTCCAGCGAGTAGCCACAGAGGACGGCTATGAGGACTTCGGCAATGGCGTCGTCGATTTCGAGATGCAAAAGAGGTCTGTCATAACGGAGCCGCTTCTCATCGATGATCCCGTGGTCAGTTTTCGCTACTGTCAAGTACAGAAACCCGGCTGGCAAAAACTCCAATATATCCATGGACGCCGTCACCAGACACTGAAGTTGCCCGATGTTGTCCGCGAGGCAATCCATGAGGATAACATTCCCATCTTTGCCATGCATCTTGACATGTCCAGGCGCAACATTCCCTTCAGTATGCTCATGGAAGTGTTGAACTATGGTGCCGTCGGCATCTTCCGTTACCTGATGAAGAACAAAATGGTGGCGGAAAATGTCATAACGCCAGACGAACTGTGCTGTTTCCTGACGGCTTGGTTCCAGGACGACATCTCTGTCCCTATGCTGAGTGTTTTAGAGGAACTGCAACCTGGTCTGGTCAAGGGGGTGACGGATGTCTTCGGACGCAATCTCCTCTGGTTTGCCGTTCAGAACATGAAGACGGGGTGGTTTCATCCCAATTGCAAATTGACGCCTTTTCTTCTGGAGCATGGGTGCGAACCTCAGAATGTCAACCAGGTCGGCCTGACATGGCAGATGGTCAAAGACGGTCTGCCACAGGAACTCAAGATACAGATGATGCGACAACGCTACCATATGGAAAGAGTCAAGATTCCAAGGCCATATTTTCTCGAACTGAACCAGCCACTGGCAAAACTGACGAAGAGTGCGTGATTGCCTTGCTGCGCAGGATGCTTTGCTGTGAGGGGAGGAACTTAGC
>JAFXSU010000304.1 GCA_017525435.1 Victivallales bacterium | reverse complement strand
GGCGCAGTCAGGCGTTGGGGACTTTCTTCTATTCCGCCATGATGAGTGGCCGGGTGGGCGAAGCTCAGCGTCGTGAAATCTATCAAATGTTGCGGGAGAGTGTTGCGGAACGGGAGTGGCTGCGGAGCCATGGTGGTTTTACCAACAAGGTGATGGCATCGGCTCCATACGGCATCTGCAGGGCCTATTTCCGCTTGCTGAAGATGTTTAGGCATTAGCGTTGTTTTCTACAAAAGTGCCTGCTCTGGATTAAGGTTTAAATCTTTTTGCCCAATAAGATACTTAATTACAGTTCTACAATTCTACGGGAGTGGAGCGGTCGAGAGACTCGGATCTCGGATTTCGGATCTCGGAGGCGAGGAACCCGGATCTCGGAATAGATCTATTGTTAATTGCTAATTGCTAGTTCATTATGCGTATCCTTCAAATCAATCCCATCGCCGGTCATTCGTCCACTGGGCGCACGACTTCGGAATTGGACCGATATTTCTGGGAGCATGGTCATGAGGATTATGTGGCTTGTTTTTCCGGATATAATGTGCGGGAAAAGTATCAAATTGGAAATGCCCTGGACCGCAAATGCCATGCGCTCTTGAATCGTCTGACCGGCTATGAGGCATCATTCTCATATTTTCCAACGAAACATTTGATTTCCTACATTCGGAAAATGCGTCCGGACGTGGTGAAGCTGGGCATTGCTCATTCGAATTATCTCAACGTCTTTCAGTTGCTCCAGTTTTTGGGAAGGGAGGACATCCCGACCGTGGTGGTTTTAAATGATTGCTGGTATTTCACTGGAAAATGCATGCATTATACCACGAACCAGTGTTTCAGGTGGAAGACTGGCTGCGGGCATTGTCCCCATTTGGAGAATGGGCTGCCGACGCTTTTCTTTGATCGGACGGCACAGATGCTGGAAAAGAAAAAAAAGGCATTTCAGGAAGTGCCACGTCTGGCGGTGGTCGGGGTTTCGGACTGGCTGGTCAATGAGGCCCGCCAGTCAATCTTGAAGGACGCTACAATATTGCGGCGCATCTACAATTGGGTTGACTTGAAGCAGTTTTATCCCCATGACGACCAGCCAGCGACCTTGGCTGACGCACAACTGGAAGGCAAGAAAGTGGTTCTGGGAGTCGCCAGCAGTTGGAAGTCAGGGAAGGGACTGGAGAATTTTCTGCGTCTGGCCAATGATTTGGTTGAGGACACATTTATTGTTCTGGTTGGCAGTATGCCACAGGATACGGTCTTGCCTCCCAAGGTGGTGCATATTCCCGAGACGCGAAATGTCGAGGAGTTGGCACGGTTGTATTCTAGGGCGGATGTCTTTGTGACTTTTTCCATGGAAGAGACATTTGGCAAGGTCTCTGCGGAGGCATTGGCGTGTGGAACGCCAGTGGTGTGCTTTGACTCCACGGCGTCTCCAGAGCTTGTGGGAGAAAAGGGCGGACGCGTGGTTTCTGTGGGAGACTATGATGGAGTCAGGAAGGCGGTAGAGGAAATTCTGTCATTGGGGAAAGAGGCGTTTTCGGAGGCGTGTGTTCAGCAGGCACGGCAGAATTTCTGCTTTGAGACGAACGCACAGCAATATCTAGATTTGTTTGAGGAACTAATACGTTGTAGGAAGGCGAATGATGGCGCAGGAGCCTAAAATCGGAACGGTTGTCCTGAATTTCCGAAATTACCAGGAAACTCTGGACTGCGTGGCGTCCTTGAAACAGCAAAGTTACTCGAATCATGTCATCGTAGTGGTGGAAAACGGCTCGGGCAATGAATCTGAGGCTGTTCTTCATAAGGCATTTGACGATGATCCATCGGTGGCGTTGATCGTTAGCCAGAAGAATCTGGGCTTTGCGAAGGGGAATAACCTGGGCATCCGCCATGCGCGTGAAAAACTCGGCTGCGATTATGTCTTTGTGTTGAATAGCGACACCATTGTTCCCGATGGAGTATTCCAGGAGATTGTCAAAGTGGACTTCAGGGAAGTTGGCGCAATTTCGCCATCGGTGGTGGATGTGGAGGGCAATCCCAGTCGCCCCAGTGAGAACAGCGATGACATTCTAGCGCGGATCCAATTTCTGCGTAAGGGACTTTTATTGGCCAGGGTACTCTCTTTGCCAATTGTCCGACAACTTTACGGCTTCTATAAAAAACGGATCAAGCGGAAAACTCAGGTTGTGTCCACTCGACCAACGTATGGAAAATATGTCCTGCAGGGATGTTCCTATTTTTTGACTCCGACCTTTTTCCAGTATTACACCCAGCTATACCCAGAAACCTTCCTTTACTGGGAGGAAGTCAATTTACTACTGTATTTGTATAAGGTAGGACTTCATAGTGTTGCCGTTGAAACCCCGCCCATCGTGCATAAGGGGGCACAGTCTACTATGACCTTGGGGCCTGAGTCAAAATATGACCGTAGAAAACTCAAGTTTTCCCTTGATAGCTACCGTGCGTCGCGCCCGATGTTCGGAATGACGTATGAGGAAATCAAGGAGCGATACAATGGAGGGGATGGGTGAGTTGGCAATGCAGTTGTTCTGCTTTACATTTGCCGGAGGTACTGCTTCCTTCTTTGACCCGCTGGAGTCCCATCTTGGGGAAGGCATCGTTTTGCATAAGTTGGAATATGCAGGCCACGGCAAGCGTCATGGAGAACCCTTTTATCGGGATTTTGAGGAACTCTCAGGGGATTTGCTGAGGCAATTTCTGCAAGAGGACGCCTTTGGCGTTCCCTACGCCATGTTTGGCTACAGCATGGGCAGCATTGCCTGTGTCGAAGTATTGAAGAAGATTGTCGGACTAAAATTGCCTTTGCCTAGGTGTGTGTTTCTGGCCGCCCATGCCCCGTGTGGGAAGGAGGAATTGGAAGGCTATTCCAGCCAGGAATTGGATGAAATTGTCAAGGAACGTACTTTGGCGTTTGGCGGTGTTCCTGAAGCGCTGGCGAATAACTCGCTCTTCTGGCGGACTTACTTGCCGGTTTACAAGGCCGATTACACATTGATTGCCAATTATCCTTTTACGCCGCCTCAGTTGGCTTTCCCTGTTCCGGCGATTGTCTTTTACTCGGAACAAGATACGCCATATAAAACAATGTTGCGCTGGGGGGCGTGGTTTGCCCACTCCGTCAGTTTCCATGCCTTTGACGGGAACCATTTTTTCATTCAGCATCACCGTTCTGAAGTTGCCCGTATTATCAAACAGACCTTGATGAATTAAGAGAATCTACCGTTACCATGAAAAAAGTCATTGTCACCGGTGGCGCGGGCTTTATCGGTTCCGCGCTGATTCGCTACCTGGTCAAGAACCAGTTGGCTGAAGTTTGCAATCTGGACAAGTTGACCTATGCGGGCAACTTGGAGAGCCTCAAGGAGATTGACGGTTCGCCGCTGTACCATTTCAAAAAGCTGGACATCTGTGACCGGGAGGGCGTGGCTAGGTTGTTTGCCGAATTTCGGCCGGACGCCATCATGCATCTGGCGGCGGAGTCCCATGTGGACCGTTCCATCGACGACCCGCTGTGCTTTGTGAGGACCAATGTGCTGGGCACGGCAAATCTCCTGCAGTGCGCCCTGGAATACTGGCGCACGCTCCCAGATGAGCAAAAGTCGGCGTTCCGTTTTCAGCATATCTCCACCGACGAGGTATATGGTTCGCTGGGCAAGGAGGGCTTCTTCAAGGAAACCACGCCTTACGACCCCAAGTCTCCTTATTCTGCCAGCAAGGCATCCAGCGATCATCTGGTGCGTGCATGGGGACATACCTTCGGGCTTCCCGTGCTCCTTTCCAATTGCTCCAACAACTACGGCCCCTACCATTTCCCGGAGAAGCTCATTCCGCTGGTGATTCTGAATGCCTTGGACGGGAAGCAGTTGCCCATCTACGGCAAGGGCGAAAATGTCCGCGACTGGCTCTATGTGGAGGACCATGCCAAGGCACTCTGGCTGATTAACCAGAAGGGCGTGCCTGGCGAGACTTACAACATCGGGGGGCACAACGAGCGCACGAACCTCCAGGTCGTCCAGACCATCTGCCGGATTTTGGACGAGCTGCGTCCGAAGGCCGCTGGCAAATACGAGGAGCAGATTGCCTTCGTGTCGGATCGCCCTGGGCATGACCTGCGTTATGCCATTGATGCCGACAAGCTTCGGAATGAACTCGGATGGCAACCTGAGGAGAATTTCGATACTGGCATCCGGCGGACGGTTCAGTGGTATCTGGACAACGCCTGGTGGTGGCAACCCATTCGTGAGAAGAAGTACGCGGGAGAACGCCTTGGCAAAGGGGGGGCAAAATGAAGGGCATTGTTTTAGCAGGTGGTGCGGGGACGCGTCTGCATCCTACGACGCTTGGTGTTTCCAAACAGCTTTTGGGTGTCTATGACAAGCCGATGGTGTATTATCCCATCTCGGTCTTGATGCTGGCTGGTATCCGGGAGATTCTCATCATCACCACGCCGGAGGACCAGCCGGCCTTTCAACGCTTGCTAGGGGATGGGAAGTCGTTTGGCGTGGAGTTCACGTATGCGGTCCAGCCACGTCCGGAGGGACTTGCCCAGGCGTTCCTCATCGGTGAAGAGTTCATTGGCAAGGAACACGTGGCCTTGGTGTTGGGCGACAACATCTTCTATGGTGCCGGATTGGGGGATATCTGCCGTGAGGCTGCCGCCCAGCCTAGCGGTGCGACGGTCTTCGGCTATTATGTCAAGGATCCGGAACGTTTCGGAGTAGTGGAGTTCGATGATGAGGGCAGGGCGATTTCCATTGAGGAAAAACCGAAGAATCCCAAATCCAACTATGCGGTCACAGGGTTGTATTTTTATGACAATGACGTAGTTGACATTGCGAAGCACATCCAGCCCTCTGCCCGTGGGGAATTGGAGATTACCGCGGTGAACAATGCCTATCTTCAGCGTGGGGATTTGCGGGTACAGCGGCTGGGGCGCGGATATGCCTGGCTTGACACTGGAACCCACGAGGCCATGCTCGATGCGGCAAATTTCATCCGCACCATTGAGACTCGTCAGGGACTCCAGGTGGCTTGCCTGCAGGAAATCGCCTACGAGAATGGCTGGCTAAGCAAAGAGCAGATTCGTGAAGGCATCAAGAACTTGCTCAAGACGGAGTATGGTCAATACCTGCAAAGACTTATAGGAGATTAACTGAGATGGATATTGTCACCACCGACATTGAAGGACTGCTTATCCTGGAGCCGCGAGTTTTCGGGGACTCCCGTGGGTATTTTTTCGAGTCCTGGAACAAGGATGCGTATGCGGAAGCAGGAATTACCTGTGAGTTTGTGCAGGACAACGAGTCACGATCGTCGTTTGGCGTAGTGCGGGGTTTGCACTGGCAGGCGGCACCATATACTCAGGCCAAGTTGGTGCGGGTGGTCTATGGTGCCGTGCTGGATGTGGCGGTGGATATTCGCAAAGGTTCGCCCACATTTGGAAAGCATGTGGCCGTGGAACTGTCCGGAGACAACAAGCGGCAGTTTTTCATCCCGCGTGGATTTGCCCACGGCTTTGCCGTTCTGAGTCCAGAAGCGGTCTTCGCCTACAAATGCGACAACCGGTATGTACCATCTGCCGAACGCGGAATGCGTTTTGATGATCCTGCCTTGGGAATTGACTGGAAGATCAAGCCAGACAGGTGGATTCTGTCCCCCAAAGATCAAAAGCACCCCCTGCTGGCTGACATTGAAGCATGGGAGGAAGCGTAATGCGTATTGTCATTACTGGTGGCAAGGGGATGCTGGGGCGCACGCTCCAAGGCATTCTCTCTGAACATGAGCTGGTTGTGGCGGATTTGCCGGAGTGGGATATCACCAACGCGGTTGACTTTAATCAACGGCTCGAAGCATGCCATGCGGATGCGGTGATTCATTGCGCTGCCATGACCGCCGTGGACAAATGCGAGAGCGAAGTCGATTTGGCGTATCGGCTCAATGCCGTCGGTTCGCTGAATGTGGCGATTGCCTGCCACCGGAACAATGTTCGGCTCATTGCCATTTCCACGGACTATGTTTTTGACGGTTCGCTCGCCCGCCCGTATCATGAATTTGATGCAGCAGGAAACGCGCATACCGTCTATGGCGCGAGCAAATTTGCTGGTGAGGAATTGATCCGCCGACATTGCCCGAACCATCTGATTTGCCGGATTTCATGGCTATATGGTCCTGGAGGACCTAGCTTTGTCCATTCCATGATGAAACTGGCGGACGGGACGCGTCCGGTTTTGAAGGTCGTCGATGACCAGCATGGCAATCCGACCTCCACCTTCGCCGTGGCACGGCATTTGGCGTTGCTGCTGAAACATCCGGAGTTGGTCGGGACATTCCATTTGACCTGCGAAGGCGAGGCCACCTGGTTTGAGTTCGCCCGCGAGATTTTCCGTCTGACAGGGAAAAAGCAAGAGATACAACCCTGCACGACGGCCGAATTTCCT
>JAFXSU010000039.1 GCA_017525435.1 Victivallales bacterium | reverse complement strand
CGCCCTTTCTTAAAACGCACCTCCTGTTCGGCGGTCTTCTTGGCAACGCCGATGCGCGGCCACAAAAGCGTCGCGGTCATAAGATGCGTGCTCTGCGGAAGATGCCGTCGCGGTGGAAAGTCCAGGGACACCAGCGTGAACTCGAGGTCAAGTTTGGAACTCATCGTTTCTCCGTTTTAAGTTACCAGAGTTTTATACTGCAAAAGACTGGGCACGGCAGGTTCTCGGCGTTGACCAGGAACCCGCAGTCGCTTCCCGGCCATGGCTTCCAGTTATAGCGAACATACTGCGGTGCAGTCACCTCTGCCGAGGTCAGCACCACGCTCGTGCCCTCGATGCGCACCTCGGCATGAGCGAATTTGCGGTCCATTCCGGCGATCTCGAACCCCTTGATCGGCTGGTCATCGAGTGCATGGAGACCCTCCGCCCAATCGAAGAGGACGTGCAGGCGGGTGCCCTCCGGCCGAGCCTCGCGGAAACGCGGTCCCTCCGGCACCACGCCAGGCACGTGGTAGGTGTAATGCAACGCCAACCGCGCCAAACGCTTGCCATAGTCGCGCTTGTTGTGCGGATGGATGTCGTGGGCCTCGCTGATGTCGCCCGTGGCGATCATCCCGGAGTTCGGAATCAAGTCCACGCAGCGGCGCTGCACGTCCTGGACCACGCTCCACGCCGAGAGTTTCCGCCCGTCGATGTCCTTGCCAAAGACATCGCTATCCGCCCAGCCGGAGATCTGCACGAAGTAGAAGGGAAAGTCACCCTGCCCCCAGCGGAAGCGCCAGTCTTCGATCATCGCAGGCAGAGTGACCTCGTATTCGCGTGCGAAATTCATCGTGTTGCTGTCGGTCTCGCCCTGGTACCAGAGCGCTCCGCGCAGCGTGTAGGGAATCAGCGGGGCGATCATGCCGTCGAAGAGCGTATGGCATGCGTTCGGATTAAACGGCGTATAGTTGGTTCCATCTCCTTGCGGCATATAGACATCCAGCTCGTATTCCGGGTAGGCCTTCCAGTCCCCCGCCAGCCGGATGCATTCCGAAGGACGGTCCGCCAGTTCCAAACGGTAGTCCTCTTCCGCGCCGGTGAATGCGCCGTCGAAGTAGAAGCTGAAGGCTCGCACGGCAAGAACATTTCGGCCGCCCTTCACCAGACGCCCCGGAATGCGGTATTCGCGCGGACGATTCCAGTACATCTCGTCATAGTCCTTTCCGGTCGCACCGACCAGCTCGCCGTTGAAATAGGTCTGGTCGTGCTTGTCAATTCCGCCCAGATGCAGCACGAGATCCCGTCCCGCCCACTCTTGCGGAAGCTCGACGGCCAGTCGTGCCCAGAGTGCGCCCAGCTTGGCGATCTCCTGCGCCTTCCAGGAACCCGGCACCTGGAAGGCCTTCCACCCGGAGTCGTTGAAGTCAGGCGCGGCCCAGCCCCAGCCGAAGCCCTGATTCCCCGTGTCCTTGTGCGTGACCTTGTCGAAGTCCTGTGGAAGTGTACTGCCTTCCAGCGGCTGCCCTTCGAGCCGCAGATTGGGAATCGACCAGGTTTCGGCATCGTTGAAATCCGCATCCTGCCTGGCAATCATCGCCTTACGGCATTCCAAACGACGCAGCATCTCGCGGCTGGTCCAGGCATGCGCGTAAGTGCCTCCCCAGCTGGAATGGATGATGCCCACCGGCACGCCAAGCTGTTTGCGCAACGCCAGCGCGAACCACGCTCCCACCGCGCTGAACGCCCGCGTCGTCGCACGGTCATCGCCGGACTTCACCCAAACCAACGGCGGCTCCACCATGGTCTCCACCGTGCCCATCGACTGATGCGGAACTGTCACCATGCGAAGCAACGGATCCACCCCGCCCTCGGCGAGGTACTGGTCGGTCTGCTCCTGCGGATCATCCAGACTGAAGGTCGCCAGTGGAAACTCCATGTTCGACTGCCCGGAGGCCAGCCAGACCTCGCCCACCAGAACATCCTTCACCACGACTTTCTCTTCGCCCGCAACGACTTCAAGCGTGTAGGGACCGCCCGCCGGCAAAGACGGCAAGCGCACCTCGAAACGGCCGTCCAGCGACGACGGCGCGGTCGCCGTGCTCGTGGCGAGCGTCGCCTTCACCAGCACGCGCGGAGCGCACCATCCCCACACCACGATGGGCATCTCGCGCTGAACCACCGCGCCATCCACAAACAAACTTGCCAATTTCAACATCAAAAAACTCCTAACTAATTTATTACCAAAAAGTTATTAACAAATCAACGACTCCGAGTCCCTTAACCCCGAGTTCCGAGTTCCGAAATCCGAGTCCCTCTACGACTGTGCCCCCATCAGGATAGTGCGAATCACCACCGCCAGCGCACGTGACGGTGCCACGCGCAGCGTCGGAGCCACCTGTTCTGCCAGCTTGACCAACTTTGGATCCTGCGACAGAGTCACCAGCCTTTCCAGCGCATCCAGCGAAAGGCGACTCAACTCGTCCGAGCCAAGGGCCGTGGTATAATTCTCCACATGCTCGGGCCCCTGCCCCGTCGTGAGGAACTCCACGCTCGTCTGCAATTGCGAGGCGAACTTCTCCAGACGGCTGGGCGTCGTCACAATCTGTCCCGACTCCAATTTGGAATACAGGCTCATCGACACCCCCAGCCGTTTCGCCATTTCCGGTTGCTTCAAATTCAGCTTCTTGCGGAAATACCGCAACTGCTGTCCCAGGATGTTTTGATCGGCATTTGACATCTTTTCACAGAAAAAAACAAAACTGCAAGCATTTTGCAAAATATAGCACGAATTTTGCAAAATCGCTTGCAGTTTCAAGCAATCTCTATTGCATTTCCTTCAACTCACAGCGCGGTGGTTTCGGGGAAGCCACACATGAGGTTGAGGTTCTGGACGGCCTGGCCGGAGGCGCCTTTGGTGAGGTTGTCGATGGCGCTGGAGACAATGAGGCGGTTGGTACGCTCGTCATAGACGCAGCCGATCTCGCACATGTTGGTCAGGGTGATATGCTTGGTCTCGGCGAGCTTGCCGGGGGCGAGGACTCGCACAAACGGCTCGTCGTCGTAGGCGGCGTGGAGCGCCTCCAAGGCGGCCGCGGCACTCTCCTTGCCGGGCTTGGGCGTGACCAAGATGGAGGAGTGGATGCCGCGGTTCACAGGCACCAGATGCGGAAGGAAATTCATTGTGACCTTCGGCACTCCGGCGGCGACCGCCAGTTCCTGCTCGATTTCCGGAAGATGGCGGTGCCCCACCACGCCGTAGGGCTTAAGGCTCTCGTTGCACTCCGGGAAGATGTAGTCCAGCGCGACCTTGCGCCCGGCTCCGCTGACGCCAGACATCGACATCGCGACGATGCCCTCCGGCTCCGCCACGCCCGCCTTCAGCAACGCAGTGGTCGGCAACAAAATACTGGTCACATAGCAACCTGGGTTCGCAATCAGACGCGCGTTGCGGATGTCCTCGCGGTAGAGTTCGGGCAGTCCATAAACCGCCTGCGGAATCAGTTCCGGCGCGGGATGCGCCATCTTGTAGTATTTCTCATAGACGGCAGGGTCGCGCAGACGGAAGTCCGCCGAGATGTCAATAACTTTGCAGCCTTTCTTCAGGAGCGGCTGCGCATAGTCGCCGGCCAGTCCATTGGGCAGTGCGAGGAAAACCACTTCCGCCAGGCGTGCGATTTCCTCCACATCCGGCTGGATGAATTTCAGCGGGCACTCCGCATAGCGAGGAAAGAATTCACCGACCGGCTTGCCGGCGTTCTCACGGCTGGTGACGGCAGTCAACTCCGCGAAGGGATGGCGGCTCAGAATCCGCAACAACTCCTCGCCAGAATATCCGGAACCACCGATGATTGCGACTTTGACTTTTTCCATAAGAAGTGTCCTCTGTGCCTCACGCAAAAACCTGGATTAAAAAAAAGGCATCCGACCACCTTCTGCCAGGCGGTCGGACGCCATGAAAACGCGACAAAAAAGCAGCGGATTAACGCTTGCTGAACTGGAAGCGCTTGCGGGCGCCGGGCTGACCGGGCTTCTTACGTTCCTTCTCGCGGGAGTCACGGGTGAGCATGCCGGCCTTCTTGAGGACGGGGCGCAGCGTCTCGTCATACTTCTCGAGGGCGCGTGCGATGCCATGGCGCAGTGCACCGGCCTGGCCCATCTCGCCACCGCCGTTGATGCGGGCGAAGATGTCGAATTCGGCGGTCTTGCCGGTCAGCACGAGGGGCTGCTCGATGTAGCCGCGGATTGCCTCGGTGGTGAAGTAGTCGTTGTAGGCGCGTTTGTTGACGGTGATGACGCCGGTGCCCGGAGTCATGCGGACGCGTGCACTGGCGCACTTGCGGCGCCCAACGGTCAGAATCAGTTCGCTGTCTTGAGCCATATTACCTTTGTCCAAAATTTAAGGATTACTTGATCTCGAGGGGCTGGGCATTCTGCGCGGCATACTGGTGCGCGGGCAGGTCGGCGCCGTACACCTTGAGCTTGCGGAACTGGGCGCGGCCCAGCGGTCCGTTGGGCATCATGCCCCACACGGCGCGGCGGATGATCTCCTCGGGGTGCTTCTGGCGCATCACGTCGGCCTTGGTGCGCTTGAGGCCATCCACCCAGCCGGAGAAGTCCTGGTATTCCTTGTCGGTGCT
>JAFXSU010000303.1 GCA_017525435.1 Victivallales bacterium | reverse complement strand
GATCCCAGCCGCAACTCTACGCCTTCGTCAAGGAGAACTACCCCGCACTCTATGCCCGCATCAAGAAGCGCGTGAAGGAAGGCCGCTGGGAATGCCAGGGCGGCATGTGGGTCGAAGCCGACTGCAACCTGACCAGCGGCGAGTCGCTGGTACGCCAGTTCCTCCACGGCAAGAACTTCTTCAAAGATGAATTTGGCGTGGACGTGCGGAACCTCTGGATCCCCGACGTCTTCGGCTACGCCGCCACCCTCCCCCAGATCATCAAGCTTTGCGGCTGCAACTCCTTCGTCACCCAGAAGATCTCCTGGAACCAAATCAACCACTTCCCGTTCAACTCGTTCCGCTGGAAGGGCATCGACGGGACCGAGGTGGTCACCCACTTCCCGCCCGAAAACAGCTACAACTCCGGAGTCCTCGCCGAGGGACTGGCAAAGGCGCAGGACAACTACAACGAGGCCGGAGTCCACGACGAGTTCCTCTGCCTCTACGGCATCGGCGACGGCGGCGGCGGCCCCAAGGAAGACTACGTTGAACGTGCAATCCTCAACAAGGACCTGGACGGCGTGCCGCATGTCAAGATGGGACGGGCGCAGGATTTCCTGGACCGCCTGGTCGCCGTGCAGGACAAGTTGCCCGTCTGGAATGGCGAGCTCTACCTCGAGATGCACCGCGGAACCCTGACTACCCAGAGCCGCACCAAGCGCAACAACCGAAAACTTGAGCAACGCCTCGCGCTGGCAGAATTCATCCTCTCCAGCCTGCCTGCGGAGCAATACCCGCGAAAGGCACTTGACTATATATGGAAGAAGTTGCTACTAAACCAATTCCATGATATTTTACCAGGCTCATCTATCGTCCGTGTCTATCAAGTCACCGAGAAGGAACACGCCGAGTGCCTCGCCCAAGCCGCCGAACTGGTGGAGGCCGCCGGAAAGAAACTCCTCAAACCAGACGTGGCTGCAGTGACTTTCGTGAACACCCTCTCCACCGACTACACCCGCCCCGTTGAACTGCCCGCCTCTTGGGCAAAGGCCTCCAAAGTCACCATGGACGGAGAAGAAGTGCCCACGCAGGTCGAGATGGACGGCCGAGTCTTCGCCCTGGCCACCCTCCCCGCCGGCTCCTGGACTACCCTGAAACGCACCTTAGCAAAGTTGAAGTTAATCTGCGTGCCCGCCGCCAAAACGGACGACAAGTTGGTGCTGAAGAACGACGTCGTGCGCTATGAGTTCAGCCAGGATGGCCGCATCCTCTCCGCAAAATGCGCGAAGACTGGCATTTCACTGCTCTCGGGCGAAGGCAATGTCCTGAATCTCTATGCGGACTTCCCGACCACCTATGACGCCTGGGACGTGGAGGTCTGGCTCCAGAAGGAATACATCGAGAGCGCACATGCGACCGCGAAGGCGGTCCGCCAGACCGGTCCGGTGCGCTCGACGCTGCGCTTCAAGCTTGCCATCGGCAATTCCACCATCGAGCAGGAGGTCTCCCTGGCTCCCGGCTCCAGCCGTCTGGAATTCCATACTGTCGTGGATTGGCACGAGGAGCGCAAGATGCTCCGAGTGGCCTTCCCCACACCCGTCATGACCAGCGAGGCGACTTACGACATCCAATACGGCTATCTCAAGCGCCCCACCCACGCCAACACCAGCTGGGACGCCGCGAAGTTCGAGTGCTGCGGTCAGCGCTATGTGGACCTCTCTGACACCCAGAACGGCGTCGCCCTGCTCAACGACTGCAAATACGGCCACCGCATCCAAGGTTCGACCATCGACCTCGGACTGCTCCGCTCGCCTAAGTTCCCCGACTACCACGCCGACCAGGGCCGCCAGGAATTCACCTACGCGCTGCTGCCCCACCGGGGCGCCCTCGTGGACTCCGATGTCGGCCTCCAGGCCGCCCAGCTCAACCGCGAACCTTGGCGCTTCGACGGCCTCGCAGGTCAAATCAAGGCACCGGTCAGCGTGACCGGCAAGGGCGTCTCGCTGGAAGTCCTCAAGCGCGCGGAGAAATCCGACGCACTGGTGGTCCGCATCGTCGAGACATTGGGGCAGCACTCCACGGGCACCCTCAAGCTCGCCAAGTCCGCGAAGCTCAAGAAGGTCACCGTGACCAACGCCATCGAATGGACCGACGAAGGCGAACTCAAGCCCGGCAAGGACGGCACCTACGCGCTCGCCCTCAAGCCCTTCCAAATCCTGACGCTGAAACTCCAGTAGTTCTCCGACGCCAATGAAGCTCGCCGTTTTCATCGATGCAGACAACATCTCTGCAAAATATGCAGACGAGATCATGTCCGTGGTGGAAAAGTACGGCGACCCCATCACCCGCCGCGCCTATGGATCCCCTAGTGTTTTCACAGGCGCGGATAGTTGGAAAGACGCCGTCCGCCAGTATGCAATCGATGCACGCATGCCGGTCAACAATGTGGACCGTAAAAATATTGCCGATTTTGTTTTGCTAATCAATGCAATGGATTGCTTGCATTCGGGGCACTATGACGGCTTTGTCATTGTTTCCAGCGACAGTGACTTCACCAGCTTGGCAATTCGTATGCGCGAGGAAGGCAAAGCGGTCTATGGCATTGGAGACAACCGTGTCTGCCAGAGCTTCAAGGCCGCCTGCACGCAATTCGTTGAGCTGGAAACCAAAGCCTCTGCCGCGCCAATGACGGTAGCCGCCAAGCCCTCAACCGCAAAGCAATCCACAACGCCTTCCGCATCCAAGCCTGACACGCCCAAGCCGACCAAGCCTAAAGCATCGGTCAATCAGAAAGCTAACCCATTATATGCAGGGAAAGATTCGGCTGAGTTTTTCGCCATTGCCACCAATCTTCGGCTCTCAAAAGCCACTACGTTAACGAAACTGAAATCAGTAATGAAAAATCAAAAACGGACGGGCGAAGAAGCAGAGCAGATTATTCACGAAATGCAACGTCTCGGCATCGTTGTCATCGATGCCCAACACAAACTCGCCTGGTGTAACGATGAAAAGTTGAAAACGCTGATGCAACAACATACCCAAGCCTGATTGCTATTTCAGCTATGGATCTGCATTTTTCCCAACCGCCTTCGGGCATCGAGTGGTCGGACTGGCACTGGCAGCTCGCCCACGCCGCCCGCGACTTTTCCACGGTCGCACGATACCTCGGCGTGCCGGAAGACATGTTTTCAGCGGATGCTTCGACCGCAGAACGCTATCCGCTTCTAGTCACCCCCTACTATCTGAGCCTTGCCCATAGCCCCGAAGCCTCCGATCCGATCCTGCGGCAGTGCCTGCCCACGCAGGCAGAAACAAACCAACAGAAACAACTGGGTGGACATCCAGATGCATTGGCCGAAGAAGCCAACTCACCCGTCCCCAGGCTTTTTCACCGCTATCCCGACCGCGTGGTCTTCAACACCGGCAATCTTTGTGCAGTCCACTGTCGGCATTGTCTGCGCAAACGCGACTGGGAGAAATGCCTCCCGCCGCCCACCGACGCCGACATGGACGCCATCTGCAAATACCTCTCCGCCCATTCGGAAATCCGTGAAGTACTTATTTCCGGCGGCGACCCGCTGATGCTCCCGGAGGAATGTCTCCAGAATATTGTGGAACGACTCTCAGCCGTGCCCTCCATTGAGATGCTCCGCTTCGGTTCTCGCGTGCCCTGCGTCCTCCCCCAGCGTGTGACCCCGCGTTTGGCCGCCATTCTCGCCAGCGGAAAGTCCGCCTGGCTGGCAACCCATTTCAACCATCCGTGGGAGCTCACCAAAGAAACCGCCCAAGCCACGCAAATCCTGCATCGAGCCGGATTATCGCTGGTCAATCAGAGCGTGCTCCTCAAAGGCGTCAACGATGACGCCGATACGCTCGCCAAGCTTTTCACGGGACTGCTTAAAATCCATATCAAGCCATATTATCTCTTCCACGGCGACCCCATTCAGGGCACGATGCACTTCCGAACCGGACTCCAAAAGGGCCTGGACATTATGAACCGCCTCCGCGGACGCATCTCCGGAATGGCACTGCCCGCCTTCGCCTTTGACCTGCCTGGCGGGGCTGGAAAGATCCGACTTCAGCCAGAGCAACTGGCAGAATATGACGCCAACGGAAACCCCGTGTTCACAAGTTGGGACGGAAAACGCGTCCCCTACCCAGACTGAAACACCATACTGGCACACAAAAAAGGCTGTTGCCAAAGACAACAGCCTTTTTTCCTGCAACGTATAATGTCGCTTTGAAGTTATTCCGCAGCTTCAGCCGGGATGATGTTGATCTTGCGGGAGGTCTTCACGAACTGCACCGTGCCATCCACGAGGGCATACACCGTGAAATCGCGCCCCATGCCGGCATTCTTGCCCGGGAAGAATTTGGTGCCGCACTGACGGATGATGATGCTGCCAGCGGTGACCTTCTGCCCACCGTAGGCCTTCACGCCACGATACTGCGGATTGCTGTCACGACCGTTACGGCTCGAAGATTGACCTTTCTTATGTGCCATAGCTATGTACTCCTTAAAAATGGAAATGGTTGGTGATGATGAATGACAATCGCTTAATATAGCCGCTCCTGGCGATTCTTCAAACGCACAGACGCATTTTCTCCCTCTCAGCGGTCATTTTTTATGATTTCGGCTGGAGCCGAAACCACCCCCGCCGAAATTTTCACGCCGGGATAGATGGAGGTATTCACGCCGATATGGACATTTTCGGCAATGACTGCGCCAAAATGGTCACGGCCGGTGTCCACTTGCTTGCGTCCCACCTGGCTGGTGATATTCGCGCCATCGTGCCGCCAATTGGAGACCATCGTGCCTGCTCCTAAATCCACGCCATTGGCGAGAATGGAGTCTCCCACGAAAGCCACATGCGGCACCTTCACATTGTCCATGAGGATGGAGTTCTTAATCTCCGCGCCTTGTCCAATGCGGCAGCCGTCCCCGATGGAAGTATTTCCGCGGATGGTGCAATTCGGTCCAATCAGGCAATTTTGACCAATGACGACATTGCCGGTGATATACACGCCCGGCAGAATCATCGAGCTGTCCCCCAGGTCGAGGTTGCCGTCAATCACCGAGCCCTCGTTGATCACGCCGTTGATGGAGCCATGCGGCGCATTCATCAGCACATCCTCTTGAACGGCAAGCAAATCCCAGGGATAACG
>JAFXSU010000302.1 GCA_017525435.1 Victivallales bacterium | reverse complement strand
ACAAGGCTGGTGCCTACGGCATCCAGGAACACGGTGATCTCATCATCGAAGGCATTGAAGGACTGTGGAGCAACGTCGTCGGCCTGCCCATTGAGGAAGTCCTGAATGAACTACGGGACACAAATTTCATTTGATAATCTGTTAACATACTAATAACAAACAGATTAAATACATTTTACCACAATGACCAGCGTCCCTGTGAATTCCCTCCGTCAGACGGCAGAAGCACTTTGCCACTCCTACGAAGATGGCCTTGCCATCAGCTATTATCGCGACCGTGACCTGCCACAGCGCGACCAGGTGTTGGGAATCCTGGACGAAATGCTTGAGGTACTCTTCCCTGGCTACACCGGACGCTACCGCATCGACCGCCGGACTCTGGATACCTACGCATCCGAACGGCTGGAGCACCTCCACACAGCGCTTACGGAACAGCTTGCCCCCGCACTCTGCTATCGTCGGCATCTGGACGAATTGGAGACCGCTGCCAGCGAGTCTCTTCCCCCTTCTCACCGACGCAAAGGCAGTTCCCAGCCCTGCGAATGCGCAAGCAACCACGACCAGTTGCACCAAGAGGCTAGCGAAGTTGCGTCCGAACTTCTCGGAACCCTCCCCGCCATTCGCGAAATGCTCAAACTCGACTGCCAGGCCGCCCTTGACGGCGATCCTGCAACGCGTTCGCTGGACGAGATTATCCTGGCCTATCCCGGCTTCAAGGCAGTCACCATCTACCGCCTCGCACACGAACTATATATTCGCCGTATTCCATTGGTGCCCAGAATTATGACGGAATATGCACATACGGTTACTGGCATCGACATCAACCCAGGTGCAACCATCGGCAAGAGCTTCTTCATCGACCACGGCACCGGCGTGGTCATCGGCGAAACCGCCATCCTGGGCGACAATGTCAAACTCTATCAGGGCGTCACCCTCGGTGCCCTCTCCTTCCCGAAGGATGGCTGCGGGCATCTCATCAAGGGAGCCAAACGCCATCCGAATCTGGAGGACAATGTGACCGTTTATGCAGGTGCGACCATCTTGGGCGACGTGACCATCGCCCATCACTCCACCATCGGCGGAAACGTCTGGCTGACGACCTCCATTACCGAACCCTACAGCCGTGTCCTTTTTACTCCCGCCGACCTCTCCATCACCATCTCCAAGCACCCTGTCGCCGGCGCAGACGGAATTCGAAAGTAACCTCGCCCGGAAGCCCTTCCTTCGCCACGACTGCCCTTTTCCCTTCAACGTCCCTTTTACCTCTATATATCCAATAGGAAATGGTTCATCATCACGCCGAAGAGCCGCGTCATCCGCATGTCTGCGACCTCAAGACCGAATATTTAGTCAATCCCCTGGGAATGGATGAACCGGCACCGCGTTTCTCCTATCAGCTGGCCGGCGTCCTCGCACAGACCGCCCGACAGCTTCGGGTGAGAAACGACGCAGGAGATGTCGTGTGGGACTCCGGCTGGGTCCAGGATGGCTCCAGCCAGCAGATTGCGTATGCTGGCAAAGCCCTCAAGCCTTTCACTCGATACACTTGGCAGGTGCGCGTGAAGGACGAGGCCGGTCAGACGACCGCATGGTCTTCCGAAGAGGCCTGGTTTGAAACCGGTTTCTTGGGCACGCCCTGGAAGCACAGCAAATGGATCACCTATTGGCAAGGACCGCGCTACGATTTGGCACCACAGCTCTTCACCCATGCCTTCACGCTCCCTGCCAAAAAAATCGCAAAGGCACGCTACTATGGCACAGCGTTGGGCGTCTATGAAACGCTCATTAACGGACAGAATATCACGGATTGGGTATTTACCCCTGGCTGGACCGACTATTTCCACCGTGTCCAATATCAGTGCTTCGATGTGACTGGACTGCTCCAAAAAGGTACCAACAAACTGCGCATCACCCTCGGTGGTGGATGGTTCCACGGACGCATCGCCCATCACTGGAATAACGGCGAGATCCCATACGGCAAAACCGAGATGCTGCGCTGTGAAATCCATGTCACTTTTGCGGACGGCTCGACGCAGGTCATCGGATCCTCTCAGGACTTCCAGACCAACAACCTGGGCGGACCACTACGCATGAGCGATATCTACGACGGCGAAATCTACGAGGCGTGGCGCACGCCCGAATGGCTCGAAAAGACTGGACCGTGGTTCCCGGCCATCGAAACCGATACAAAAGTCCAGGTCGTCTGGAACTCCGGCGCACCAATCCGGCGCCTGCAGACGCGTCCCCCTGAAAAAATCATCCACCGCGGAGGCTCCACATGGATTGTGGACTTCGGGCAAAACCTGACTGGACGCGAACGACTTATTCTCCACAATACCGTAAAGGGGCAGGCGCTGGTCATCAAACACGGCGAAATGCTGGACAAAGATGGTTCAGTATATGTCGCCAACTTACGCAGTGCCAAGGCATTGACGGTATATACCGCCGACACCGCCGAAGAGGCCACCTACGAACCCACCTTCACCTTCTTCGGCTTCCGCTATCTCGAAATCTCCGGCTGGAATGGAAGGCTTGCCAAGAAAGATGTCCAGGCGGTTGTCCTCTCCAGCGACCTCCCCCGAACCGGTCTCTTTGCCTGCAACAACGACCTTCTCAACCAACTCTACGAAAATGTCGGCTGGGGACTTCGTTCCAATTTCCTCGATGTGCCAACGGACTGTCCGCAACGCGACGAGCGTTTCGGCTGGACCGGCGACACCCAGGTCTTCTGCAATGCCGCAACCTACAATGTCTTCGCGCCCGCCTTCTACGCCAAATGGGTCACCGACCTCAACCTCGGTCAACGCCCCGACGGTGCCTACAAGTTCGCCGCACCAGACACCACCAACTCCCCCAGCAAGCCCGCCACCGGCTGGGGAGACGCTGCCATCATCGTCCTCTGGCGACTTTATGTCAAATATGGCGACAAACGCTTGCTGGAGAAGTTCTTCAACAACATGGATCGCTACCTGAAGCTGGAATTGTCCAACAGCAAAGGCACCTGCGTGGTGGACAACGAGCACTTCGGCGACTGGCTTCATATCGACGCGCCCACCTCGAAGGCGCTCATCGGCACTGCCTACTTCGCCGGATCCAGCCGCCTCCTCGCCCGCATTGCAAAGGTGCTGGGAAAGTCCAATGCGGCACGTCGGCTGGACATGCAATACCGCAAGGCTCGCGAGGCTTTCCAGCAGAACTTCTTGAACGCCAAAGGCCTCACGGAGAAGACGCAAACCGCGTGCCTGCTGGCACTTCACTTCGACCTTCTGCCTGAGGAACTCGTGAAGCCCACCGTCAAACTGCTGGTCAAGGACATCACCGTCAACCGCAAACTGCACCTCTCCACCGGGTTCCTGGGCACTCCTCTGCTCCTGCCCGTCCTCACCCGCTTTGGTCAACTCGACCTGGCATACGACCTGCTCCTGCAAACCACCTACCCTGGCTGGCTCTACCCCATCACCCAGGGCGCCACCACGATGTGGGAACGCTGGAACTCCTACACCCATGAAACTGGCTTTGGCGACGTGAACATGAACTCCTTCAACCACTACGCCTACGGCGCGGTGGCGGAGTGGTTCTACGAGACCATCGCTGGAATCCAGCCCCTCGAGGATAATCCTGAGACACTCGCATTCAAGCATTTCCGACTTGCACCGCAGCCGGGGAAACGACTCGACAGCGCCAACGCAGTCTTCTTCTCGCCATACGGGATGATCGCTTCCAGCTGGATGCGGGACCGCCGCAAAAACACCCTCACCTGGAGCTTTACAGTCCCCGACAACACCACCGCAGAAATCACTCTTCCCGCAACGGAAATCCTCTCGTTCTCCGGCAATTGCGAACTACAGCATGACGCCGACGGACGCCTGATCGCCCTCCCTGGCGAATACGAGCTCGTCTTAAATCTTAAGGGATAATTTTGTTATCAAACGGTTTCTTGACTGAAAAGTCGCAAACAAGCACAAAAAGGGAACTATATCTTTAACTTGCCTGGTTCCGGAAGATTTCCGTCCCACTCGTCCCAATTGTCCCATTAGGCAAGTTAAGAATATCATTCCCCGGGACAGCCGGGAACAGCCGGGACAGCCAGGGGACACACGGGACACACGATTGCAAGGGCAAGCCTCAAAGGGGCGTAGGAATTCAGCCTTGAAACCGCATTCTACTCTATGCGCTCAAAGTCGATATAGTTTACATTCGGCTTGGCGAGGAAGAGCATCTTGAGGAGATGTTGGCCGGCAGGCAGGCGCACGGTCGCAGTCGCGGTTTTGTTAATCTCGTGGCTTCGAGTCTTGTCATTGACGATATCGAATGACGCAACCTCTTTCTGGTCATCCAGATAGAGTTTCACCATCCCTTTGAATGCAAATGGGTAGCCGTAGTGCAAAGTCGCGCGATAGGTTCCCCCCTCTGCAATATTCACGGTGTAGTTGAGCCATTCTCCGCTCATCACAAAGCCGATAGTGTCAGTCGTGGCATCCACATCGTCTTGCCTCATGCTGACATTTGTCCGCCCCGCAAAGGAATTCCCTGGCGAGACATCCATGTAGGCGAGGCCTTGTCCGCCTTCGTCGTAGCTTGTGAGCGAGATGCGGCCGGGGATTGTCTGCGGAGTGTCATGGAAGGGCGTGGAAATCGCATTGCCAGAGGACTTGATATATGCCAGCATCCAGACTGGAGTATGTGCGACCTTCCCCGCCTCGTCCTGCACGAAGATGCTGTAGCAGTGGAAATTCTGCTCGAATTTCGGAACGACGCCCTGACGGCCAGGGCGGGTGTAGTCGGTGGTATTGTAGAACTCCTGGTTCAGAATGACCTTGAAGTCGAAAGGCGGTTCATTCTTGTGTGCAATCAGATATCCACTGTCGAAGAGATACGCATGACGAATGGGACTGCCGGTCGAGGCGTTCGGCTTGGCCTCGGCGGAGAACTGTAGCACATCGCCGTAGTTGGCAATCGGGTTTTGGGGCGTTTGGGTCCACTGGACCTGCGGGATGTCCTCCTGCGGGAAAGCATAGACGCGCACGTAGTCGCAGAAGAAGCTCTCCGGATAGACTCCGCGCTTGGGGTCGCCCGCGCTCTTCTTGGGCTCGCCAGTGATCATCGGGTGGATTGGCGCCAGCCCGCAGGCATGTCGGAAGGCATCGAAAATCACATTCTTGTAAGGGCTGTGGTTCGCAGTGCTTTGAATCAGTTTTCCATCCATATAATAGGCAATCTCGAACGGCGTCCACTTGCAGCCGATGACATGGAATGGCTCAAGCGACCCCAGCTTGGGGCCGTTGTAGTTCCAGCTCTTGAGCGACTCCCCGGAATAGACATGGAGATTGTGGTCCAGAATGTTCCGGGCGGGCGATCCGGGCGTCAGCTCGGTCAGGAAGTAGTCTTCGTAGATATCGATTTCGAAGCCATCGTAGAACGGGTTGTCGTTGGTGGCGCCGACGAGCCAGAAAGCGGACCACCAGCCGGGCTGCTGACGGAACTTGAACCGTCCCTCAAAGTAGCCGTATTGGAAATTCTCGCGGGCCGCCAAGGCGCCGGTGTGGATGGCGGTGTGGTCGTCATTCCAGTCGGCGACAATCTCCAGAAGCCCATCGTGAACCAGAACCTTCTCTGGATGGCTGTGCCAGTTGTGCGACCATTTCGTTTCGTCCAGCGCCTCGCCGTCAAATTCGTCAGCCCAGACCAGTGGCCAGCCAGCCTTCACGGGGTCGAAGGTGGGTTCGGGCTTGAGAATAAAGGTCGGCGTGGTGTCCTTGGCGGCCGGAACGGCCGTGCAAACCAGGTAGTTGTCCACCACGATTTCAGCAGGTGAACCGGCGGCGGAGAAGCAGACACGAGACATGACCTGGCGGTGCCGACGGAACTGGCTATGGCCCGAGATGGCGGAGACCGTCCCGTCCACCAGGCTAGTGGCCTGGAATGTAAACTCGCCGTTCGGCGTCACGCCGAAGAGGAAGTCCGCCGGAAGCGAGCGGCGTGCCATCAAGGTCTCGGCCAGCGTATAACCGCCCGCCGAAACGCTCAACCGGAGTCGTTCGTCGCCCGCGACTTGCTGAACACTGGCTTGAAGAAGCGCCTTGCCGTCAGCGAGTTCAAAGACAATCTGGCTGCTGGCCGCCGGGGTATCCTCACGCCCGAAATTCTGGATGCGCAGACCGACCGCACGATAGGCATCCGCCTCGTTGGACGCAGGGTATGGCAAGTTTTCGCGGGGTTGAATCCAGCATGCGTCGTTGGTGCGATATATCGCCTGGCCGGTGAGCACCAGCAGCCCCTGCGTGGGGTAGTCGCGGATGAGTTCGGGATTGCCAATGACGGTCAAATCCGCGTCATCGAAATCCTCCAGAAAGTCCATCGTAGCGACCTTGAGCTTCACGGGAGTGGCCACCAGCACCGCGTCGAAATTCGCGACCTCCAGCTCGCCGCCTTGGCTGATTTGCACGCTGATGTCAAAGGAACCCGTCTCGCCCGCGCGGCCATCTTTGATGGGAATCTCGAATTGACGCCAAAGCCAGTCATTCGACACCTCGAAATTCACCTTTTCGTCCGACTCGTAGTTCCATTCGTTTGCCACCGTCTTGAAGAAGAGCTTGATTTGGCACTTGCCCATGCCACGCGAAAAGAAGCTCAAGCGAAGCGTCTGGCCCTTCTTCGCCGGATAGAAATTGGAGTTGAAGGCCGCTCCGCGTTCCGCCTGCACATCGAACATCCGCAACGAGTTCGACACCCCATCCGGCGAACCGCCAAACCGCGTCTCAAATTTGCATGCCGGCTGATAGCCGCTCCAGGTATTTCGCGACCATTTCGACGGAATACCCTCTGCATTGGGTTGCAGGAACTGCCCGTTGATGTCAACGGGTTGCGCAAACGCGCACAGCATGGTTACCCACAAGGCGAGGCAAATGAGAGCGTTTTTCATGTTTAAATTACACTGTAATGGCTTGGTTTCCAAAGCAATACCTACAGATTTTCGCGGTACCAGGCGATTGCCTCGTTAAGTCCGCGTGCGAAGTCGTAGGAGGGGTCATACCCCAGGAGCCGCCGCGCCTTGGAGATGTCCGCATTGGAGTGCTTGATGTCGCCCTTGCGGTCGGGCCCGAAATGCGGTTCGATGTCCACGCCAAGCGCCTTGGTGAGCGTGTGGTAGATGTCAATGAGATATTCGCGTCCGCCGTATGCGATGTT
>JAFXSU010000301.1 GCA_017525435.1 Victivallales bacterium | reverse complement strand
CACTTCAGCCCGAAGAAGGAGCACGCCATCGAAAGTGCGGTGCCCCACTGGCCCGCGCCAGTCTCGGTGGTGATGCTGGTCAGCCCCTGCTGCTTGGCGTAGTATGCCTGGGCGATAGCGGAATTGAGCTTATGGCTGCCGGAGGTGTTGTTGCCCTCGAACTTGTAGTAGATGTGTGCTGGCGTGTCCAGCGCCTTCTCCAGAAAATACGCCCGCACCAGCGGAGAGGGGCGGTACATCTTGTAGAAATCCAGAATCGGCTGGGGGATCGGAATGAACGGCGTGGTGTCGTCCAGTTCCTGCATCGCCAACTCACGGCAGAAGACCTGGCTTAGTTCGTCCAAAGTGACTGGCTGGCGTGTCTGCGGATTCAGCAGCGGCGCGGGCTTCTTCTTCATCTCGGCCCGGACGTTGTACCACGCCTTCGGCAATTCATCTTCCGACAGAAAAATCTTATAGGGAATCTCTTGTGAGTTCACAACAGCCATGTTGTCTCCTAGTTGGTAAATACTTGAAAGCAAAAAGCGGTGTCCCTGGAAAGGGAAACACCGCTAATATAACCGCTGTAAAGCGACTTAGTGCATTGGAACGGCCAAAAGCTACTCCACCAAGTGGAAGGCCTTCACCAGGTCTTTGATTTCCTGGTCGGTGATGGGCTTCATCCCGCCCAGGGCCTTGCAACCGATGGTCGCCCGTGCGGAATACTCCGCGACTTCCAGGCGGTCAAAGGCCTGCAGAAGCGTGGCGCCTGTGGTAACCATGCAGTCGTTCTGAATCATCACGACAGGGTAGCGAGGCGAGATGGTCTTGGTGACTTCGCCCAGATTGCGGAAATGCTCTCCGAAGGGATAGGTAGGCACTTCGCGCAACAGGATGTAGCTTTCCGGAATCACACGCGGATCGAAAGTCTCGTGCGTGACCGCGTAGGCCATGACATTCGGCGGATTGGCAAGAATCACGGAGTTGATGTCCGGATTCGCATCGAAGATCGCCTTGATGAACCAGGCTCCGCGAGAGAGCTTTTTGTCGGCTTCGTGCTGATGTCCGCGCACCAGCACGAGATCTTCGGGCTGGATGGTTCCGCGGTCCAACATGCTCTGGGTGACCAGGAAGGAATCCTTGTCCACACGGCAGCCGAAGGTGCCTTCGGTGCTGGTGAAAAGCTGCTGACGGTAGGCACGGCGGATGAGCAGAGCCATCTGGTAGCGCATTTCCATCTCCTGGGAGGTCCGGCTGTCCGGCGTGAAGGGATGGAAGTCCACGTTGCGGTCAATGGCGTAGTATTCCATCTGCGGTTCCGTAAGATAGATTGGCGTGCCGATGCGCAGACCGCCAAGAATCAGGCGGGCGCAGAAGTCCAGCGTCTCGAAACGCTGGAAAGCCTGGAGCAGGCTGTTTCCGGCACAGCAGGTGCCGTGGTTTTCCAGAAGAATCGTCGAATGGCCTTCCGCGAAAGCCGCCGAGACATTGCGACCCAGCGCCTCGCTGCCAGGGACTTCGTAGGGTGCATAGCCGACCGTTCCGCATATCGACTTCGCCGTCGGGAAGACCGCCGTGTTCGGAATCTGCCCCGCCACCGAGAAACTCACCAGTGTCGGTGGATGCGCATGGACAATCGCCCGCACGTCCGGACGAAGTTTGTAGATGTCGCGGTGGAACGGAAATTCGCTGGAGGGCTTGTGCGGGCCAAGCATCTCGCCGTCCGGCTTCACGCACACGATGTCCTCGCGGCGAAGCGTTCCCTTGTCGATGCTTGCAGGACTAATCCAGATATTGCCCTCGGCATCCAGAATCGAGAGATTCCCCCCGCTGGTGGTGGTCAGGCCATTGCCGTAAATGCGACCCATCAATTCCACAACCTGGTCGCGCGGATGCATATATGTCAGATTTTCCATGCTTCCTCCCCGGGACAAAACCCGAATTGAAAACAACACTCACGGTCACCCGGCCGTACTACATTTTAATATAATCCCAAAACAGGAAATTTTCAGACAAAAACTGACAATTCTGGACAATTTGATTATTCAAACTGAATTGTCCCGAAGAATTTCGGCTGATGGAAATTGAGGGGTTCGAGAGGTTGCCATGCCATCCAATGCGGATGTTCAAGTTTATCGGCGCATTTGTAGAAATTCGCGCTCCACTTGGTGCCGGATTGCAAAACCAACGGCGCCCCCCAATACTTCTCCAGCACCGCCATGGGAATCTGGAAGCGCATCTGCCAAGTCTGGGGACGATGCTCCTCTGGGTCAATGACTCCTGGACGGGTGCTGCGCACGCCAAGGCGGGCGCCGTCCTCGGCAGAAAGCGTGGTGTAATCCACGAAGCCGGTTGGTACGCGCGTCCAGTCCCGGATGAACGACGAGAGACATGTGCCGCCGATACTCATCTCCAAGTTGAAATAAGGTCCCTGGTCATAGCCTGGACGGAAGAAGAACTCCACGCAGGAGTCCTGGCACACATCCGAATTGAAGACGGTATGCGTGGCGCGTACCGATACATCATCCACCTTGAAAATGCCGTAGATGTTTTCCGCATCATACTGCAATTTCGCCTGGACAACGGGACGCGGTGCATTCGCGCTGGCGGAGTGCGCCCAAGTGATCTTGACGGTCTCGGCATTCGCCCAGACGCTATCGTCCCAAAGGGCATCCAAGGTCGGTGGATTGGTGGTCTTCTTGACCAAGTATTTGGCGTCTAATGCCATACAAAGGTGAGAGGTGAGAGGTGAGAGGTTAAAGGTCCCGGAACATCCGGGACATCCGGGACATCCGGGACATCCGGGACATCCGGGACATCCGGGCCATCCGGGACTTCCGGGACTTCCGGGACTTCCGGGACATCCGGGACATCCGGGACTTGACCTTGTGATCAAGCCCCTGGTTCCAATTACGCGATTATTCGAAGGCGATTTCCTGGAAGCACTCCGGGACGTGATAGGAGAGATACGGGAGGGGTGCCCAACTCACCCAGCGCGGATGGCTGGAGAGGTCAGCGCAGTGGTAGAAATTCACCATGAACTTCTGGCCGGAGAGGTCTCCAATCGGACCGCCGTAGGGTTCGTATGCCGCCATTGGAAGCTTGAAGTTGATCGTCCACTTGACTGGACCAGGCATCTCTGGCGAGATGATGCGCCGATAGGCGCTGTACATTTCGACGAGTGCCTGATGCTCCGGTGCCAGATAGTGCTCGCCCATCCATGGATTTTGTGCATCTGGATGGAACTGCGTCAGATACGCACCTGACAACGAGAATTCGCAGTTGCCATACCACTTGGCGCCCTGCGGCTGGAAAAAGAACTCCACGCAGGTGTCCAGGCACACATCCGAGTTGTTGAGAAAATGCGTGGCAATGACAAAACGGTCGTTTTCCGTGTGGAAAATCGCATAGATATTCTTGCCGTCATGCAGGAGTTTCCCCTGAATCGTGACATAGTAGAATTTGCTCTCAGGACGGAAATTCGTGAGCGTAAGCGTCTCGGCGGCTTCCCATCGGGGGTCCTCCCAGCCAGCCAGCAACAGCCTGGAGGCGACTTTTTCGGAGACACGATGGACCGTGTAGGTCTCGGGCATCACAGGCGGGCGATGCGGATTGACGGCGAAGATGTCCACTGGTTCTTTTTGTGCAGTGGCGCAGCCGACCAGAGTCATCATCAGGGCAAGGCTCAGAAGCGCAAATGCTTTTTTCATTATAACTCCTTTATTATAAACAACTTATAAACAAATTCAATGAATCCAGGAACCAACGGCAGAATTCACCTTCACGAGGGTCTCGATGCCCTGTGCGCTGTGCTCGACGAGATCGTCGTCGAAACGCACGGCATCCGGGGGGAAGACCATGATGACAGTGGAGCCGCCGAAGGTGAAGAACCCCGCCTCGTCGCCGCGACCGAAGCGGTCGCCTGGCTGGTCATGGATGGAGGCGACTCCGAAGGCCCCCACGGCGATCATCGCACAAGGTGCCTCGGTATGGCTGAGTTTCATCATCCGCACGGTACGCAGATTTTCGGCAAAGACCTTGAAGCCAAGCGATAGGGCAAGTGGATTCACGGAGTGGTATTTACCCCGCAGTCGCCAATACTTCAAGGTCATGCCTGCATCGGGAAAATGATAGCGATGGTAGTCGGCGGGACAGAGGCGGCAGACCATCAGGCTTCCGCCGGCCAACTGTCGAACAAATTGCGAACCTT
>JAFXSU010000300.1 GCA_017525435.1 Victivallales bacterium | reverse complement strand
GGTTCGAAGCGATAGACTTTTTCCAGCGGGAGGTCGCCGCCGATGCCCTGCGGCTCGTGCTTGGGGTCGGCCTGGTAGTAGTCGAAGTAGGTGTATTCGTGGGGTGTGAGGACGATCTTGCGATTGATGCGTGCGGCTTCCTTGATGACCTCGTCGCCATGCCAGCTCATCACGGCGGCGTCGGCGGGCATTCCAGGATTCAGGATGTCGTCCCAGCCGATGGTCAGCTTGCCCAGGCTGGTCAGGAAATTGCCCATCTCGTTGGTGAAGTAGTGCTGAAGTTCTGCCTCGGTCTTGATGCCCTGGGCGTGCATGACCTCCTGGACGTCCTTGCAGATTTCCCACTCGTACTTGAGCGCCTCGTCGCCGCCGATGTCGATGAAGCGTCCAGGGAAGAGTTCGGCGACCTCGGAGAGGACATTCTTCATGAACTCGATGGTTTCTGGCTTGGGGCTGAGGATGTTGTAGCTGATGCCCCAGCAGTCGCGCACCTCCAGTTGGTGCTGCGGGTAGTTGCCCAGTTCGGGATAGGCCGCGATGGCCGCGACCATGTGGCCAGGCATGTCGATTTCGGGGACGACCATGATGCGGCGCCTGGCGGCAAAAGCCACGATGGTCTTGATGTCCTCCTGGGTGAAGAAGCCACCGTAGGGCGTTTCGTCATACTTCCACGGCTTGTCCCAGTAGTGTCCGATGATGGTGCGTTTGCGGACGCTTCCGATTGCGGTGAGTTTGGGGTACTTTTTGATTTCGATGCGCCAGCCCTGGTCGTCGGTGAGGTGCAGATGCACCACGTTGAGCTTGAGCTGGGCAGCCAGTTCGATCATTCGGCAGACCTGCGCGACAGGGAAGAAGTGGCGGGAGACATCGATCATTACGCCGCGCCAGCGGACGGTGGGAGAGTCCTCGACCACGCAGTCGGGTGCGGTCCATTCGATTGTCTGTCTGGAATCCGCGAAAACTGCGGCGGGGAGGAGCTGTCGGAGCGTCTGGATGCCGCGTACCAATGCGGCGCAGGAGGCCCCGGAGAGTTTCACGCCTTGGGCGGTGATTTCGAGGCGGTAGGCCTCGTCGTAGAAGCCGTATGCATCGGCAGAGTCGGAGCCAGTCACCTCTAGGCATAGATCGCCGGTTTTGGGAGCACCTGATTCGATGGGCAGTTCGTAGCCGGTTGGAGTGCGGAGATACTCCGCTAGCAATTCGGCGGCGGGCAGTGCCGCACCTTCCGCGATGATGCGGGCGGAGGGCTTGAGCTGGAAGAATTCGCCGTTCTCGGCAATCTTGCGAGGCTGAGGAATGATGGAAAGAGTCATAACAGTTTGGAGCCTTTAGGGTGGAATGGAAATTCAGTTTTTCGCCGATTTGCAGACAAGGCTGATGTCATTCCGTAATCTTGCGCGATTCGAGTTTTTGCGGAACGGACACCTGCTTTATGTTCAAAGAAACATTTTTCTCAATATAACATCATTGACGGAAAGTGCGACAGGGGATTGATTCATTATATTAAAATCAACTGCAACATTTACAGTCATGATTCATTTGGGATAGCCAGAACAGTCTTGAAATTTCCTGGGTTGATGTGAATTGCACGAGTTTTTCTCAAATCGTCCAGGAAATGATGAACGAATGAATTGGGTGATTGCCTGTTCGTTGGGTTGTCCGAAAACGCGGGTGGTTTGGATTGCCCCTTGATGACTGCTTGAACTACAAACAAAAGAACACATGAAATTCATCGTCAAATGTCCGCACTGCGATAATCCGTTTACGGTGGAGGAGAACTGGGCGGGGCAAATTACCTCCTGCCCCGTATGCAACCATCAGGTTCGAGTTCCACAACCCCCGCCGCCAACGAATGATTCTTCGCAGCATCCGTTTACGGCGGTTCCGCGTGCCTCGGAATCCGATGAACGGCACGGCCAGAGTTTCGCTGGCGATGCATGCCTGGACTTCTTCCTTACATTATTCTGTTGCTGCTGGCCTATCGCCTTGGTTCTGGCGCTTCGCACTCACAGCAAGATGCGCGAAAACAACAACTTCTCCGGCGTGTGGTGGTTGTATCTGTGTTACTTCTTCATCGCATTGCAGGCGTGCGGCGGACTGATTAGCGCGATTCTGCAAATTAGTTCGCATTCGCTTGCCAGCCCGTAGTGATTTTTCCGAACTTTTTTGCAAGAATTTCGGTTGTCGATTTGAAAATCAGCGTAGAGCGGTTATTTTAACCACACTTTCCGTCTCAAACACGGTTGAAATCGAGGCGGGCATAGCTCAGTTGGTAGAGCGCCACCTTGCCAAGGTGGCTGTCGACGGTTCGAGTCCGTTTGCCCGCTCCATTCTTTCCCTGTCCCGACGGTTCAATCGATGCGGGCATAGCTCAGTTGGTAGAGCGCCACCTTGCCAAGGTGGCTGTCGACGGTTCGAGTCCGTTTGCCCGCTCCATTTTCAGACGCCGTGGCGAAAACCGCGGCGTTTTTTGTTGCCCATGCCTGAATTCCACGGAACATCTGAATATCGCCTTCTTTCTCCGGCGCTTTTGACGCGGCTTGGACGGTTAGAACTGATTGCCCGTCAGGCGGTCACAGGGATGCTTCAAGCGGGTGTCCATCGCAGCCGTTCGCTGGGGGCAGGGCAGGAGTTCGAGCAGTATCGACGCTATTCGCCGGGCGATGACCTCCGCCAGGTGGACTGGCGTCTTTTTGCCCGTAGCGACCAGCTTCATTGCCGTTTGCAGACGCCCGACACCGCCGCACGACTGGCTATAGTGCTAGATGCTTCTGCTTCAATGAATTATCAGGGCGCTCAAGTGCCCTGTAGCAAGCTGCGTTGTGCATGTGTCATTGCGGCATGCATGGCATATCTTGCGGAGCGACAAGGCGACAGGATGGCACTGCTGACCTATGGCGGCAGCCTGCCGTCTGAAACAGCCCGAACCATGAGTTTTCAGGAGATGTGCCGCACGCTGGAGACTCTGACGGCTTCGGGTGATGCGCACGCTGACAATGCGTTGAGTTCGGCGTGCGATTTTGTGCGCGGTCGCGGACTGGTGGTGTGGATTACCGATTTCTTGGGGGAAGAGTCCAACTTAGAACGGACACTGCGTGCCTTCCAGACCGCTGGCAAGGCGTGCTATGCCTTTCAGGTCCTCGATCCTACCGAGGTCTCCTTCGACTTACAGGGCGCACGGCGATTCCACGATCCGGAGGGATCCCGCGAAATTACGGCGGATCCTCAACGGGTTCGGGACGAATATCACCGGCGGATGGATGCTTTCCTCGCAGTCGTGAGGGAGGCCTGTGTCCACCAAGGGGTATCGTTGACACAAGTAACTGCCCTGGATGATATTGGAGATATTCTTTTCAGACTTCTGGAGTAGTTTTTGCCAAGAAGATTTAGCCTAAGTCCGACACAGTCTTGGCGATGGTCTGGGCTGCGGTGCGGAGATCCTCTGGGGTATGTGTGGCCATCAGAGAGACACGGAGCCGCGCTGTCCCCTTGGCGACCGTAGGGTAGCGGATGGCACTCAGGTAGATGCCGTGTTCACGCAGTTGCGCGGCAATGGCGAGTGCGCGGGATTCGGCACCGATCGGGATGGGGACGATGGCTGCAGGCGGCGTCGGAATATTGATGCCGTTCTCGCGCAAGACATTGCAGAATAGCTCGACATTGGCGCGGAGCCGTCGGGACAGCTGTGGTTCGTCCTGCAGGATATGAAGTGCCTCCAAAGCGGCGGCGGCGATGGCTGGCGGAGCGGCGGTGGTGAAGATGAAGCTTCGGGCACGGTTTCGCAGATATTCGACCAGAAGACGGTTGCCGCAGACATAGCCGCCCTCGGCACCCAGAGTCTTGGACAGGGTGCCCATCAGTACGTCGGGCGGAGTGGAGAGTCCGAAGTGCTCAAGGATGCCATGACCGCATTCTCCAAGTACGCCGGTGGCGTGCGCTTCGTCCAGCATTGAGAAGAGTCCGTGGCGTCGGGCAAGTTCAATGATGGCTGGCGCATCGGCTAGGTCGCCGTCCATTGAGAAAACGGCGTCCGAGACGATGAGGCCAGATGCGGCAGGATTGTCGCGGAGTTTTTGCTCCAAGTCTGCCAGGTCGTTGTGGCGGTAGATGACTATGCATGCGCGTGAGAGGCGGCAGCCGTCGATGATGGAGGCGTGGTTTAGCTCGTCCGAAAAGATGACGCTCTGGGCATTGCAGAGTGCGGTGATGGCACCGACATTGGCCATGTAGCCCGTATTGAAGAGAATTGCGTCTTCGGTGCCTTTGAAGTGCGCGAGTGCGTTCTCCAGGCGTTCGTGGAGGATGGTGTCACCAGAAGTCAGGCGTGCTCCGCCGGATCCCACGCCCCAATGCAGGATGGCATCGGTCGCAGCCGCCTTGACTCGCGGATGGCTGGCCAGGCCGAGATAGTTGTTGGAGGCCAGCATCAACAGCCGCTGTCCCTCGAATTGCACCCAGGCGTCGGCCTGCGATTCTATCGGGAGGCACTGACGGCGCAGGTGCGAATTGTTCAGGGCTGTCAAATCTTGTCCAATTCTGTCATAAGGGGATACTGCACAGGAATTTTCGGGTGGGGCAAGCGGGCAGTTTTCGACCAAGACGGGCGTTTTTTCGAGGAATTCGATGGCGGCGGGCAGCTCGTCGTTTTTTCCCCGCCAGAGGAAAAGTCGTCCTCCGCGCGGGTCGCCTGGTTTCTTGAGCGGACCGATGCGGACATAGCCAGCGGTTCGAGAAGCGTAGTATCCAGTTGTATAGTCGGGATCGTCGGAGATGCAAAGCTCACAGAGCATCCCTGGAGTATTGGCGACCTTGGTGGCCAGTACCACGGCCTCGTGGAAATGGTTCTTGGTTGCCTCAGGGGGATATGAAGCACTTCGTGCATCATCCATGTTGGTGGCGCGGACTCCGCGTGCGTGGTCCGGCTCCAGCCGTTCCAGGGTATCGGCATGGACGAGCATGGCACCGCGCATGCCTGGTGCCTGCTCCAAAAGCATTTGCACCAGTTCCTTGGCGTGTTCAAACCCCTCCACCTTCAGTAGTCTAGCCAGTTCGGCGCGGGCTTCGGCTACCGTCGGAAAAGAACGGCTGGAGACAGGGAGGGCTGGCAAACGCAGCAATTCCTGTGGAACGACTTGCAGAAGCTTGAGGTGAATTTCGTTCGGCTTGCCGTTGGCGTGCCGTAGCGCACGCTGGATAAGCGCCTCGGCGAATGCCGGCGCGACCTCGTCGGGCACAATGCGCTCTGCGCCGGAGATGTGCCGGCCGTCCTGTGCGGCACGCATTTTGATTGCAAATAGGTTGTTGCTATGCATTTAAATCATGAACCGCACAGGCGGGTTATTCGTGGATATCCAGAATTGGATCGAGGGGCGGCACCGGCGGCGTGTCGCGATTCTGCCAGCCAAGGTCCGCCAAGCGCTTCATCGCATCGGTTATCTGCGTGGTCTCGGCGGCGGTGGTGATGAACGGCGGCATGGCATAGACCCAGTTGCCGAATGGCCGGAGCCAGACGCCCGTTGACAGGACGGTCTCCAGGACTTGCTTTGCCGTGGGCATGTGCCGTAGTTCCAGCACGCCAATGGCTCCAAGACAACGCACGTCCGCGACATTCGGATGTCCGGCGTATGCGGTGAGTTCACTGCGAAGCTGTGCCTCAATGCGACGGACATTGCCCTGCCAGTCGTAGTCCTGCAACAGTTGCAGCGAGGCGTTTGCGGCGGCACACGCAAGCGGGTTTGCCATGTAGGTTGGACCATGCATGAATGCTCCTGAACCGCGGCTGGAGATGACCTGTGCGACCTGGCTGGATGCGATGGCGGCGGCGAGGGTGATGCAACCGCCGGTGAGGATCTTGCCCAGCGTGATGATGTCGGGGAGGACGCCTGCGTGCTCGAAGGCAAAGCGCCTTCCTGTTCGTCCGAGGCCGGTGGCGATTTCATCGAAAATCAATAGAACTCCATGCTGATTACAGACTTGGCGTAGTTTTCTCAGATATTCCGGATGATAGAGCCACATTGCGTTGCCGCCCTGGAAGAGCGGCTCGACGATGACGGCGGCGACTTCACCGGAATGTTCATCGAGAAGCTGTTCCATCGAGGCGAAATCCGAATCTTGCCACTCTCCTCCGAATGGGATGGCGGGCTGTTCTGCGAAGAGATGGTGTGGCATCACATTCTGGAAGAGGACGTGCATGCCGTCGGGGTCGGAAAGCGCCATTGCCCCGGCGGTGTCGCCGTGGTATGCTCCCTTGAGGGCGATGAGACGGCTTCGTTCGGGGCGTCCCAATGCGTAGTGGTATTGCACTGCCATCTTGACTGCGCATTCCACGGCGATGCTTCCGGAGTCGGCTAGGAAAATTCGGTCCAGACCAGGTGGGAGAATATTCGTGAGGCGTGAGGCGAGTTCGGCGGCTGGCTCGTGGGTGAACCCTCCAAACATCACATGGCAGAGGCGTTCGGATTGCCGGCGGATGGCCTCCACAATCGGTTCGGGACGATGGCCGTGCGCGGCGCACCACCAACTGGAGATTGCGTCGATAAGTTCTTGACCGTTGTCTAGGGTGATGCGTGTGCCGTGGTCGCTGGTCGCGAAGCAGACGGGCGGTGGATTCTGGATGGAAGCGTAGGGATGCCAGAGATGCGCCAAGTCAATTGCCTTGGCTTCAGCGATAGTAAGCGTATGCATGGAGAATCACGGTGCCACACCAAGGGCGGCAGGGCACCGAACTAGTCAATCTTCAATGAACTGAAATCGCACTCAGGGAGTGAGTTGAAATTGATTTCCGGAAGTTCTGCCCAGTGGTCGGGCAGGGCGTGGTCGCGAAGCCATTGGCGGGTAAAGTGCGCAGTCTCTTCGGCGATAGTGGCGTCTTCGCCGATGCGTCGCTGATAAATGACGCCGGCCAGCGGGAGGCGATGTTGCAGGCAGGCCTCCAGGGAGAGGAGGATGTGGTTCAGACTTCCCAGGCGGCCGCTGGCGACCAAGAGGGTCTCCCAGCCGCATTGGGCGGCAAAGTCGATGGTGAGCAACTGTGGGGTGAGGGGCACCATCAGGCCGCCGGCGGCCTCCACCAGAACGATGTCGTAGCGGCGAGACAGCTCTTCGGCGGCTTGTCGGATAGCTTCCGTGTCCACGCTGCGTCCTTCTAAGGCTGCGGCGAGATGCGGTGATGATGGGAAATGGAAGATCTGTGGGGCGGTGAGTCCCGCGGCGTCCTCCGGAAACTTTGCCACGCCCATCAATTCGCGGTGCCGTGCGAGGTCTTCGGAGAAGCCGTCATTGCCGGTCTGGACCATCTTCATCGTGATGACTCGCATATTCTTGCGAACAAGATAGCGGGCCAGCATCCCAGTACAGACAGTCTTTCCGATATCGGT
The DNA here is from genome assembly GCA_017525435.1 of Victivallales bacterium. Lineage (GTDB taxonomy): Bacteria > Verrucomicrobiota > Lentisphaeria > Oligosphaerales > Oligosphaeraceae > RGIG1601. Next base: position 10,950 of record JAFXSU010000300.1, on the reverse strand, counting down.
GTCGATGCCGGAAATCAGGAGAATCCTACTCATTTTCCTTGGCCTCTTTCCACCAGGCAAGCCAGTCGTCCAGCGTCGCTTCGTCCAGTGATTTTCCTTGCTGTTCGGCGACGGTCTCCATGGTTTGGAAACGGTGGATGAATTTTTTGGCGGCATCGTGGGCGACCTCTTCGGCCTCGAAGTTCAGCCAGCGGCAGAGATTGGCGACAATAAACAGCAAGTCGCCAAGTTCTTCCTTGAGGTGCGCCCGGTTGCCTTCTGCCAACGCTTCCTTGACCTCCGCAAATTCCTCCTGGGTTTTATCCAAAACATATTGGATATCCGGCCACTCAAAGCCCTTGGAGCCGGCTTTGGAAAGCGCTTTTTGGCAACGGGCCAGAGCGGGCATCGAGCGTGGCACGCCGTCCATCACGGATTTCCGTTGGGCCTGCGCACCTGGTTCGGCTCGTTTGGCGGCGTTCCAGAAGCGCAACGCCTCATCGGGGTCGGTAGTGTGCTGGTCGCCAAAGACATGCGGGTGACGCCGCACCAGCTTGTCGGCCTCCTCGCGGCAGACATCCTCAAGGGTGAATTCGCCGTTGTCCTGAGCAATCTGGCTGTGCAGAAGCACTTGCAAGAGCAAGTCGCCCAGTTCCTCGCGCATTTCAGGGAGGTCGCGGTCCTCCACGGCGTCCAGGAACTCGGCGGACTCCTCCACGAGGTTCCTTTTGATGGAGTCGTGAGTCTGCGCCAAGTCCCAAGGACAGCCCCCTTGTGGGTCACGGAGCTTTTTAACTATATCAATAAGCCTTTTTAATTCAGTAGAATCAGTCATTTTTTTACAACGGTCTTCTTCTTTGGCCAGGCAGGAGCGCAATCATAGCCAGCGCTTCAGGCATTTTCATTACGAAGCAACCTCCCAGATAGACTCCGGAGGCAGTCACAAAGCTCAAGACGACCGCGATGGCACGGAAGAGGAAGCCGCTGTGGCCAGCGAAGCATTGTGTCAGTGCGGTATCCACCAGATGTGCCCCGGTTGCGGCAATCATCGCCCAGCACAGCAATGAGATGGCACCTTGACGGATGGTGCGCAGGTTCCAGGCGGGCATCTGCTTTCGGTTCAAGGTGAAAAGGATGGAGACATTCAGCCAGGAGCAGAGGCTGGTGGAAAGGGCGAGACCGCTGGCGCCCAGGGGACGGATTAGCGCGGCGTTGAGTAGGATGTTGAGAAACAGGCAGACTACGGAGACGAGCATCGGCGTCTTGGTGTCCTTTCGTGCATGGAAGGGGTTGGTGGCGACTTTGGCGAGACAGAATGCGGGCAATCCGACGAGGTAGAAGAGCAACACCCAATAGGTATTGATGGTCGCCGTAGAAGTGAAGGCGCCGCGTTCAAAGAGCATTGCAATCACGTTTTGACCGCAGACGGAGAGATATAGGGTGCAGGGCAGGGCAAGGAAGAATACGGTTCGAACCGCATAGTTGAAGGTATCGACGATGGCGGTTTCATCGCCTTTGGCTTGTGCGCGGGAGAGGGCGGGGAGGGCGGCGGTTCCCAGTGCCACTGCGAAGAGTCCAACAGGGAGATAGACCAGCCGATGGGAGTAGTTCATGGCGCCGATGGCCGCCTTGCCCAAATAAAGTGAGAACGCCTTGTCAATCAAGCTGTTGATTTGCATTACACCGGCACCGATGACACCCGGAAGAATGCGCAGGCATAATTCCTTGACTTCGGCTGCATGCCAGTCGGGGATGAAACGGAAGCGATAACCGCGCCGTCGGGCAGCCAAAGCCAGAATCAGCAACTCGATGGCACCGCCCAGCAGAGTGGCTCCGCAGAAGATGTAGAGTGCGCGAAAGTCTTCGTTGGTCAAGCCACTCCAAGCAAGTGCAAGAATGGCGATGACATGCACGGCATTCAGCGTGATCTGAATCGCCGATGGCAACAAAAACGACTTGAGGCTGTTGAGGATGGCACTGAATGCCCCCGCGCTGCAAATCAATATCGCAAAGGGCATGAGCAGCGGAAGGATCCGCAGGGTAAGGCGAGTCTCCGCATTGCCCTGGAAGGCACCGAGGCAATAGAGTATGCCGGAGACGGCGGCGAAGCACAGTGAAACGGCAGTGACGGCCAGCGCCTGCACCGAAATGGCGCGGTGTGCCAGTTGCCAAGCCTCCTCCTCGCGGTCAGTAGCCAGCCGTTCGGAAAGCATCGGCACGAAGGCGGCGGTGAAAGCGCCCTCGCTGAAGAGCTGTCGGAGGCTGTTGGGAACGGCGAAGGCGACGGTGAAAGCAGCCTGACAGATGCCAGTTGCCCCCCAGTACCAAGCACTTGCGACATCCCTTGCCAATCCTGAAATACGGCTGGCAAAGATTCCCACGCTTCCTGCTAGCCAAGAGCGCCCAAGCGACTGGCCGGTTTCTCGCTTGGCGACCGGTTCGGAGTCAGTCGATGGATTCATCCGCGATCAAATTCCGTGATATAGCTCTGGATTTCCGAATATTCGGTGACCACGGGGAACTGCGGGAACTGCGCCCGAACTTTGTCCGATGGCCGGAAGAGCAGTCCGAGGTGTGCCTCGGCCAGCATCGCAGTGTCGTTGTAGGAGTCGCCCATTGCCACAACCCTGAAATTCAATTGCTTGAAGGCTAGGGCTGCGTGGCGCTTGCCGTCCAGCAGGCGTTGTTTGTAGCCAGTAACGGTGCCGTCTGGGGCGACTTCAAGATTGTTGCAGAAGAGCGTGGGGAAGTTGAGCTGCTTCATCAGGGGCATCGCGAACTCGTAGAAAGTGTCGGAGATAATGACATTCGGATAGCGGGCGGAAAGCCAGGCCATATACTCTTGGGCTCCCGGCAGGGGCGACATCGTGGCGATGACCTCCTGGATGTCCTGTACCTTCAGATTGTGCTCTTTGAGAATCTTGAGTCGATGCGTCATCAACTCGTGGTAGTCGGCTACATCACGGGTGGTCAGACGCAGTTCCGGAATGCCAGTTTTCTCCGCAAAGGCAATCCAGATTTCCGGAACCAGAACCCCTTCCAGGTCCATGGCAACAATCAAAGGCGACTTCATCTCAATAGGTTGGAGGTTAGAGGTTGGAGGCGAGAGGCGAGAGGTGTCAGTACAAGGAAAAGGTGCGGTACTGTTTACGCAGTTCTGCGATGACCTGTTCCAAACGTGCGATTTCCGCCGGGTTGCTGGTAGAATTGCGTTGTGCCAGCAGATAGAGCAGCTTCTGGCCGCCCCAACGTTCGGGCAGTTGAGCATCGCCTACAGCGCACTGGCTGAGTTTGCGTTCGAAAATGAGGCTCCGGGTGGTCTGGGTGGCGTCTCGCCCGGTGATGCGAAGCGAAAGCGTGTCGGCCCGGTCGGTGTATTGGCCCAATATGGTCAGAACCTGGTTGCGGTAGAGATGCGGAAGTCGTTTGGGATAAATCTCCTGCGGAACGGCTCCCTGGAGCACGCGGCACTGGATATCCGCAACGATGATGCTAGAGTAACTCTGGAAGAATTCTGCCATGCCGCCTCGGATCTGCCCCAGAGTGTCCACGTGCTGAAGTCGTCCGTGGTTGAGGTAGCCCAGGAAGGACAGAAGCGAATGGTTGGTCTTGGCATTGTCCCCTGCGCTGAATGGGAAGATGGAGACATTGCCAGGATTCAGACCCACGAGTTCATGCAGGAAATCGCTGTCCTTGAAGATATTCACCGTGGATTTGCCATCGGTGAGCAGGAAGATGTTGAGTGGACGCGTAGGGTCGCCATTGCTCTGTTTGACAAAGGGCGCCAGCCCGCCGAAGACGTCGGTCTTGCCACCGTAAGGCAGTCGTCCGACTTGTTCGCTGGCAGATTGCACGTTCTTTGGAGTGGCAGGAATGAAGTTCTCGAAGAACTTGTATGGCTTGTCGTTGAAAGAAATGATATTAAATCGGTCCTGCGGATTCAGTGCAGGAAGCAATTCCTTGATGGCTTGACGGAACTGCTCGAATTTGGGCAACGAGATGCTGCCAGAGCGGTCCACGATAAAAAGGACGTCCTTGGGAATTTCGTCCATGGCGTCGCTGTTTCGTCGCGGGCTGATGTCCACCTGGAAGTGTCCGCCTAGGCCGATGGGGTCGGGATAGACGGTTACGCGGACATTTACAAATTCGTCCAGCGGACGTGTAACAGGATGCTGAGGATCTGGGTTGACCTTGATTTCAGGCGGAGTGGTGATCGGGGGCGGAAGATCCAATGCCTCAGCATCTGGCAGTTCCGGCAGTTCTGGTATGTCGAAGTCGCCTTCGCCGATCCCTGGTCCGCCAATGACAGGCGCTGTAAGGCTGGAACTGAGTTGCCGAATGCCGGGCAACTGACCGCCCGTGAGGTCAAGTTCACCTGGTTTGGCCAAACTGGGCAACTTGATGTCCGTGGGGACGAGCTCCCGTGGCACGTCTGCGAAAACCGGCCGAGTGGCATCCACTGTGGTGGGAACCGCATCTACCTTTACTGCAATGATTTCAGGCGCTGGTGCAGTCGGAATGGGGATGTCAGGTGTAGAAGTGAGTTGATCGGACAACGATGGCAATTCCGCATTAACATCTGCCATTTCGTAGAGGTTGACGGATTCCTCGTGCAGTACTTCGTTGAGGGTGTCCGCCATCTTTCGACGCATGTCATCCGGTGTCAGAAGGTCTGGCATGGGCTCGACCGACTTCTCCAGTGGCATCTCAGGAGTCTGGAAGTCGGTGGCCGATTTCGACGAGGGATCGGATTGCATGATCTCGTCAATCTTGTTCAGGTCGTCCAGAATATTCTGGTTGGACAGAGTGATGGGGACAACCGTTTCATTTTGGGTGATATCTTCCTGCGGATTCAGGAGCGAGCCAGCTCCCATCATCCGCATGGGCACCCGAAAGAGCAGCAAATGCAACACCAGCGATAACGCCAAAGATAGGATGGCAAATGTTCTGGTTTTCATTGCTGAGCCCAACTATATAATGAGGAATGAGGAATGAGAAATGAGGAATGAGGAATGGTTCTGCAACCGCACGCTCCGTCGAGCGGAAGAGAAGAAAAGGAAATAGGTTGTAAATGCAATCCCCCCGCACGCCGGAAGTCTTGTCACGTTGTGCGGGGGATTCGGCTAGGCGACAGATGGACGTTACTCTTCGCGTTCGACGGTGATGTCCTGCGAAACCTGCTCCTTCAAGATGCGCTCGATTCCGCCTTTGAGCGTCATCATCGCGTATGGGCAGGAACCGCAGTGCCCCACAAGCTTCAGCACGACGGTATTGCCATTCTCGCCGTCAAAGCGAATGAACTCGAGATCCCCGCCGTCTTGCTGGAGATTGGCTCGCAGTGCCTCAAGAAGGTCGAGAACTTGCTGTTGTTGGTCCTGAGTCATTGAATTATCTCCTAAATTGTTCGTTATTAGTATATTACGAATTAAAAGCGGAAAGTTGCTCGCGAATTCGGGCGAGTTTGTCCTCGGTTTCGGCGAGGTGTGCGCGGTCGGCTTCGACGGCGGCGGCCGGCGCATGCTCGACATAGCCCTTGTTCGCAAGTTTCTTCTGAAGTGTGGCAATGTACTTGGTTGCCTCGGCCTCCTGCTTCTGAAGCCGCGCCGTCTCGGCGGCAAAGTCCACGAGACCTGCCAGCGGGACGAATGCGTTGCCGATGGCGGAGACGGCGACTCCGGCGGGACCGGCGGGCTTCTCACCGAAGGTCAGGGACTTTGCGTTGAGGAGCGCAGCAAGTGCATCATGGTCGAGGTCAAGGAACGCCTTTGCCTCGGTGGAGGCAGGGGCGATGACGACATCCAGCGGCAGCGAAGTGGAGAGCTGATAGTTGGCTCGCAGGTTGCGCACGGCGCGGACCAGTTCGTATTTCGCGGCGTTAAGTTGTTCGACACTCTCGGTGGCGCCAAGTTCCTGCATGCGGGCCTCGGGGATGGCTTCCGGCCACGGCTGGAGCATGATGGAGTCCTCCTCGGTGCAGAATCCCATCTGGTGGTAGAGCTCGTCGGTGACGAAAGGCATGATGGGATGCAGCAGCTTGAGGAAAGTTCCCAGGCAGTAGTCGAAGACCTTGAGCGTTGCGCATGTGGTTCCGGCGGGGGCGGAGAGGGCGGGCTTGGCGGACTCCAGGTACCAGTTGCAGAACTCATTCCAGATGAAGTCGTAGATGGCTTTGGTGGCGTCGTTGAAGTCGAACTCCGCCAAGTCCTTGGTCATGGTCTTGGTGATGCGGTTCAGGCGGGCGAGAATCCACTGGTCGTCCGGCCGCAGTTCAGAAGCCTTCAGTCCGGAGAGGTCCTGCCAGTCGGCTGGGGCAGTGCCATGCTGGAGGCGGAAGCGCACGACATTCCAGATCTTGTTGGCAAAATTTCTGCCGATCTCGCACTTCTTGTTGTCGTAGCGGATGTCCTGTCCCATCGGCGCGATGTAGATGATGGTGAAGCGCAGTGCGTCGGCACCGTAGGTCGCCACCACGTCGAGGGGATCGGGGGAGTTGTTGAGGCTCTTGGAGAGCTTGCGGCCCTTGTCATCGCGGAGGATGGAGGTAAAATAGACATCCTGGAAGGGGATTTCTCCCATGAAACGCAGTCCCGCCATGATCATGCGTGCGACCCAGAAGAAGATGATGTCTGGTCCGGTGATCAGGGTATTGGTGGGGTAGAAATGCTTGAGGGAAGGCGTCTCGGTCGGCCAGTCGAAGACGGAGAATGGCCAGAGCCAGGAGGAGAACCAGGTATCCAGCACATCTTCGTCCTGATGGAAATGGTCATGACCGCACTTCGGGCACTTTGCGGGTGCCTGCTTTGCCACAACCAGCTCTCCGCACTTGTCGCAATAGTATGCGGGAATGCGGTGTCCCCACCAGAGTTGTCGGGAGATGCACCAATCCTTGATGTTTTCCATCCAATGGAGGTAGGTCTTGACCCAGCGGTCCGGATGGAACTTGATCTTGCCGGAGGTGACGGCCTCGATGGCAGGCTTCGCCAGCACGTCCATCTTCACGAACCACTGGTCGGAGAGGCGCGGCTCCACCGGCACGCCGCCACGCTCGGAGTAGCCGACCTGGTGGACATAGTCCTCGGTCTTGACCAGCAGGCCTTGTTCCTCAAGCTTTTCGACGACGAGGCGGCGGGCGACATTGCGGTCAAGCCCATCGAAGTCAGGACCGGCGGCGGCGTTCATGGTGCCGTCGTCGTTCATGATGTTGGGCATTTCGAGGTTGTGGCGCAGGCCGACCTCGTAGTCGTTGGGGTCGTGGGCGGGGGTGATCTTCACGGCGCCGGTTCCGAACTCCTTCTCGACGTATTCGTCTGCAATCAAAGGAATTTGGCGGTTGGTCAAGGGCAGCAGGAGCATCTTGCCAACCTGACCTGCGTAACGCTCGTCGTTGGGATTGACGGCGACTGCGGTGTCGCCCATGAGGGTTTCGGGACGTGTGGTGGCCACGATTACGTAGCCAGTGCCATCAACGTAGGGATATTTGATGTGCCAGAGGTGGCCGCTCTCCTGGCGGTAGATGACCTCCTCGTCCGAAAGTGCCGTGCGTGACTTGGGGCACCAGTTGATGATGCGGTGTCCTTTGTAGATGAGGCCATCGTTGTAGAGTCGGATGAAGACCTCCTGGACGGCGTTGGAGAGCCCCTCGTCGAAGGTGAAGCGCTCGCGTTCCCAGTCGCAGGCGGTTCCAATGGTGCGAAACTGCTGGATGATCTTGCCGCCGTACTGCTCCTTCCATTTCCAGACCTCGTCGAGGAACTTCTCGCGTCCGAGGTCGTAGCGGGTGAGGTTCTTCTCCTTCTTGAGGAAGGCCTCGACCTTCGCCTGCGTGGCGATGCCGGCATGGTCCATGCCGGGGACCCAGCAGACCTCGCGGCCGCGCATCTTCTCGAAGCGGATCAGGATGTCCTGCAAGGTGTTATTGAGGACATGGCCGAGCGTGAGGATGCCGGTGACATTCGGCGGTGGGATGACGATGGAATAGGGCTTCTTCGGGCTATTGACATCCGCGTGGAAATAACCACGCTTTTCCCAGGTCTGGTACCACTTGCCCTCGACTTCCGCCGGGGTGTAGGCTTTGGCAAGAGTTTCTTCGCTCATGATGTTGGATGATTTAGGCTATGTATGCCTATTTTTCATTAATAAAAGGAAAACAATACAATTTAAAGCCTGAAATCCATCCTGCCCGCTACCAGACCGCAAATAGAACAATATTTTGGGCTTTATCTGGCCGGACTAGCCTATCATCAGAGTTTTCCTTCGTCGGGATCGTCTTTGCCGAGGAATCGTCGGTCAAGCAGATGAGCGAGGCGCAAGTCGCCCATGGAATGGCGCATTGCGGAATAAATGTCGGGGAAATGTTCCTGCAAGTGCATCAGCAAGTTCCCAACAAAGTGCCGGTCACCATGTTCGCGCAACGTCTTCTCGTAGGGGCACGAGCGAATTTTGGGGAAGGAGAAGAGTTGTGCAACCGCATGGATTTCGGGTTTGCGGCAACCCCACAGCGGTCGGATGAGCCGAGCCTTGCCACCATCTGCCAAGACATTGGGTCCCATGGTTTTGAGTCCGCCGCCGCGGAAGAGCGCGATGAGGAAACTGGCGCAGAGGTCGTCGAGGTGCTGGCCGAGAGCGAGTTTGTTGCAATGGAGTTCTGCCAGCAGGCCATGGAGCTTTCCACGACGAAGTCGTGAGCAGAGTGCGCATGGGGAGTCACCTGTCTCCTTTTCTTGCATTAATTCTTGGATGCCATCTACTTTAAGGTATTTCAATCCCCATCCTTGGGCAGCGCAGTAGTCCTTCAGACGGTCGCCACGGAAGCCAGGGAAGCCTAGGTCGATGGTCGCGGGGATGATTTCGACAGGGAAGGGCAGTCGCTTCTGTAGAACAGTAAGCAAGTGCATGAGAAGCAACGAGTCCTCGCCACCGGAGACACCCACGAGGATGCGGTCGCCTTCCGCAAAGAGTCCGAAATCCGCCGAGTCGCGGGCAACCTGCTGGAGCAATTTGCGGAAAGCCGACGTGCGGCAGGGTGCCGCTAGAAGCCATTTTCCCAATTCACGCTGGATCGCGGTCGCTACGGCGGCGGGAGAACGCGTTGCGTCCACGGCAATATCCGCCTGTCGGTAAAAAGGTTGGCGTGACTCAAAGCGCTTGCGTCTGGCGGTGGCGTCCTGTGCGCTCCAAAGTGGCCGGTCGGCAGTTTCCACCGCAGAGAGGCGCTGTTCGATGACCTCCAGCGGTACGTCCAAAAAGACGACTTTCCCGCTGTTTTTCATCCATTCCAGATTGCCAGGCCAGGTGGGGGCACCACCACCCGTAGAAATTACATTAAATATTTTATTATTAGAAACTTGTGATAATATTTTCTGTTCTTCTTTGCGAAACGCCTCTTCACCATGCAGCCGGATAAATTCTCCTGCGGTTACGCCGTCATGCGTTTGTGCGAATTGTTCGTCGAGGTCCACGAAAGGTCGTTTGAGCCGACGAGCGAGCAACTTTCCGATGCGGCTTTTGCCGCAGCCCATGAATCCGATGAGGTAGAGGTTCTGTGGCATGGTTCAGGCAGAGTATTTTGCGAGGAAGCCCAGGGTTCACGGGCTTGCCGAATTTCGAGTGCCGCTGTCGGCTAGTGCTCGAATTTCGGGCTGCAGCCGAAGAGAGTAGTGACGGGAACGGCGTTGTAAACCTCGGCGGGGGTGAGCGGACGGTCGGAGGCGACCAGATATACCGAGGCGAGGATGCCGCCGAACTTGGTGCGGTTGAAGATGCGCAGCGCGATGAAGTTCTCTGCATAGGAGAATTTCAGGGCGTCGGTGACTTCGGCGATCACAGGGTGGTTCCAAAGGTCGTCCGGGGTCAGGCCAGTGCTGGCCACGCTGTGCTCGACGACGAGCTGGCCGTTGAGATACACCCAGGAGTCCTCGTCGCAGCCCGGAATGAAGAGATACCAGTGCCGGAACTGGGTGGTGGTGGGGATGCTGAAGCGCTGGCGGAGGACACCGGTGCCCTCGTTGTAGGGCATGCCCTGGTCGCCCCAGCTGGCCAGGCGGTTGTCGTAGTAGTCGGCCCATCCGAAGTCGTCCAGCGACTCGGCGACGGCGGCCTCGGCGGCCCGGTCGCTCTCTGGGGTGCGCGGCGCCTGGTCGGCGGGCAGCGGCGCGACCATCCGGCACTTCCAGCGGGCACCCAGGCGGTAAACGACGCCTTCCTTCCAGTCGAAGGAGTACATCTCGTCGGTCTTGCTGAGCGGTCGGAGGCGCAGGAAGTCCGCGAGCAGGCCGGCGGTCTTCTCGCCGATGGTGACCAGCCCGATGGCCTTGGCGGTCTTTTCGAGGCGTGCGGCCATCTCTTCGTAGTCGTCGTGCTCCTATCCGTCCAGGAGCTCCAGGTTCATCTTGGCGTAGAGGATGGGGAGGTAGTCGCGCTCCAGGCGTGCGGTGAGGACCTCGTCGCCCTGGGCGAGGGCGAAGGCCTCGGCGTAGTCGGCCTCGGCGGCAGCCATGAATTCGGGGGTGAAGTAGCCCACGTCGAAGCCGTATCGGATGCCCATGGACGGCGCGTAGAGAGTGTCGGCGTATTCGTAGGGGATGGCTTCCAGTCGCAGGTTGTAGCGCCAGATGGGCTCGGCGGCCTTTCCGAAGTACCCGGCGATGAAATCGGCGGCCAGCTCGCGCCAGTCCAGCTCGGGATGCCACATCTGGTGGGCGAAGACCCAGGAGCGCAGGAGGTCGCGGTCGGAGCCGATGGCGTTGCCGTGGTGCGCGCTCTGCGTCATGAGGCCCCGGGCGTTGTGTTCCAGCCAGAAGCGGAGGTTGTCCTGGGTCATGTCGAAATTCGGATAGGGCATGAGGTAGTATTCGTAGTTCTGGTTGTAGTCCCAGATGAAGAGCGGGGCGTGCTCGCCCCACTCGGTGACCTGCCGGACTACCTCCGGGAAGCGGCGGGCAGGGGTGAAGGGATGGTTCCACGTGTAGTCGT
>JAFXSU010000299.1 GCA_017525435.1 Victivallales bacterium | reverse complement strand
TAGGGCAAGGACTTGTGGTCGGGCGCGGGGTAGAAGAGCGAGCCATCGCCATTGCCGTTGGGATAGGTCTCGGCATCTTCCCATGGATTGACTTTCCAGTAGTCAAGCCCCCAGTAGAGATATCCTTGCGCACCGTATTTGAAGAGCCACCAGCCCAGGGCGCGATGGCCGGTGCCGTAGTTGTCGATTTTCCAACTGTCCGGGTAGGTAGTGGTGAAGGTCCCGATGCAGGTGTATGCCCAGTACTTCTTGTCGGCCGCACGGCATTTCTCGCCAAAGGTCGCATCGAAGATGTCGGCGTGGGGCACAAAGATGTCGATGTCGTCGAAGTATGTCTGTTCGTTGTCGTGGCAGGAGGTCAGGATGAGATTCAGATGGCTGCCCTGACGGTGCACCCAACGGCAGATCTTCTTGATGTCCTCTGCGTATTTCGGTTGAGGCTCGTCAAATAGGTACATATAGAAATTGTCGTAGATGCCACGCTCGACAAGGTGCTGTTCCAGGAGGCGGAAGCGCTGCGAACGCCAGTCCTCCTCGGACGGAATGGGGTTCTCGCGATAGACATCCGGCGCATTCAGGCTCAAGAAAGTATTGCGGCCCAAGGCGTACCAGCGGTCGTAGGCAGCATCCCACTTGCTCCAGTCGGCGAGGATTTTGCCGTCCGGTCCATCGGTGAAGACGGTGTTCCACGGGAGGATGGCGCTGCTGGCGAACTCATCGGCGTCGAGGCGGTATTCGATGCATTGCCGGAACCAGGCTTCCTGAAGCTCCGTCGTCCAGTTTTCGCCATAGTACTGCGGTTTGCTGCCTTCGTTGCGATGAATCCAGCAGGTCTTGAGCCGACCATGACGGGGCAGGATGACATTGTGGACGACGATTTCTGCAGGGATGACGAAGCTTGAACCATCTCCGAAGTCCACAGTGACTTCACCAGTATAGTGGCCAGGCGCTGCATCTTCTGGGACATTCACGGTAAACCAGACAGACTGGTTGGTGAAGGGTTCCAGGTCAAATGGTGCATTGGGGCAGAGCGGGTCGGGATACCGCCCCTTTTCTCCAAAGCCGAAAGGCTTGAGGGTAGGCTTTTTGACAGGGACATAGCCGACGACATTGAGCTGAGGTTCGAGGACGGCGTTGGTCTTGGGGTCAATCAGTGTGGTGGCAGAAACGGTGACCTGATGCAAGGGCTTGACACCGCTGAACACGAGCAGCTGGAGATTCTCGCCCTCGCCACGTGCCGCATCCAGCCGCAGTTCCTGCAAAAGCATTTCATTTGCGGGAAACTGGTCCTGACGGAATTTCTGGGTGGCGGGAAGAATGACTACACCGGGCTTGGAGCCGCGGCTTGCATTGTCGGAGCAGTGGAGGAAGAAATCGTTGTTGCGCTGGAGGGTCTCGGCGGTGAGGGGCGTGTTGTGGTCGAGCCAGTCCTTTTGCTCCTGTCGGCGTTTGGGGTCACGGAGCAGCTCCAGCTTGTCGTTCAGCTGAATAATTGCGGCGGATTGGTATTGGGTCGAAGGCTGCTTGGCGAAAGACTTGCGCGTCGCCTCAATCTGGGAAGCAGTGCGCTCGCAGATCTTGAGCCAGGCGGCTTCGGTGTATGGCTCGTCGCTCAGGGCGAGATGCTGAAGCACGATCGTGTGGGACTTTGATGGCCGGGAGAGGAAGAGGTTCCAGCTGGTCATCTGATGGGCGAGCATCTCCCGGTCGGCAATCGACTGGGTGGGCATGAAGCAGGTGGTGGACTCGCCGGCGGGCAGTTCGTAGTTGGTGTTGGTGATGTCGCCGTTGGCGTCGTCAATCCGCAACTCGATAGTAAACGTTTCGCCGGGGTTGAAGATGGTGAAGGTCAGGTATTTGCGTTGGAGCCAGTCCCCTTCGAGCAGCCCCTTGCCAGAATCCAAAATGATTGCCGGCCATTCCTCTTCGCCTGGCTTCCAGGCGGGGTAGTCGATTTGCCAGCCGTTTTCCACCTTGCAGATGGTGGCACTGCGTGCCGTCAAGCCGGTTTCCAATGGTTCGCTGGTCAGGTCGCAGAGCGGGAGGTCCTGGGCGCAGAGGATGAATGAAAACAGGAGCAAAAGGACTGGCTTCATCATGAGGTATGGGGGGATGAGGGATGAGAGCGCTGTGCCCACAGCTTGAACTGCGGGACGAAATTTTAGGGGGTTATCCTGAATCCGTGAATTTTAGGTGGATGTACTGCCGGCGCCCTCGCCGACAGAAAATGCGTTGTGCTGGTGCCCCGCCAGCACAAAGTAAAATTCACGGATTCAGGTTTATATCTTTAACTTGCCTGGGGCCCGAAAGATTGGTGGGACAATTGGGACATGTGGGACAATTGGGACGAGTGGGACAATTGGGACGAGTGGGACAATTGGGACAATTGGGACGAGTGGGACAATTGGGACGAGTGGGACATGGTAAGCGAAAACCACCGCCCCATTCGTCCTACTGGGCTCAATCGTCCCATTTGTTCGAGGAGGCAAGTTAAAGATATCGTTCGCAAATTTTACCTTAAGCTTTTGCCAGGTCGATGCGTGGGAAGAGCGGAGTGGCTAGGGTTCCAACGGTGGCGTCATCTGGAAGCTGGTTCCAATGCTCGAGTTGGTCCATCACCGGCGTGACGCGCTCCTCTGGCACTCCCAGAAGCCTGCGCAGTTCGGTCATTTTATTGGGCATCACGGGGTAAAGAAGTCCGGCGATGATTCGAAGCGCCTCGGCGGTATTGCGCAAAACGCGTGCCAGCGCGGCAGTGTCGCCTGCCTTGGCCAGCACCCATGGTTTCATAGCGTCGAAATAGCGGTTTGTCGCATTGGCGGCGACCATGACCTCGGCGATTCCGCGATCCAACTGCATGTTCTCGATGGCGTTGCGCATCGACGTGACCGCATTCTGCACGCTGGCAATCAATTCCTGCTCTTCTTGCCCCGGCTCGCTTGCGGGGGGCAACTTTCCGGCGAAATTCTTCTCGACCATCTTGGTGGTACGGGAGAGGAGGTTGCCGAGGTTGTTTGCCAGGTCGGCATTGAAGCGGGTCACGAATGCCTCTTCGGAGAAATTCGCATCCTGCCCCAGGGCCATCGCGGCCATCAGGAAATAGCGCAGGGCATCCACGCCATATTTGTCCGCCATGTCCATTGGATTGACGACATTTCCGAGGCTCTTGCTCATCTTGACGCCATTGCCACTTACCTGCGCCGCATCCAGTTCGGGCATGGCTTCCGATCGCGGAGTGAGCCACCATCCATGGGCGAAGATAGTCTCCGGCAACGGGAGGTTCATGGCCATGAGCATCGTGGGCCAGTAGACTGCATGAGTGGTGAGGATGTCCTTGCCAATCAAGTGGTAGCTGGCTGGCCACCAGGTCTGGAACTGGGCGTCATCTGCCAGATATCCCACGGCGGAGATGTAGTTGACCAGGGCGTCAAACCAGACATATGTCACATAGTCGTGGTCGAATGGCAATTCGATACCCCAGGAGAGGCGAGACTTTGCGCGGGAGATGCACAGGTCGCCAAGGGGCTGTTTCAGGAACCCCAGCGTTTCTTGACGGCGATTGAGGGGCATGAGGAAGCGCGGATGGGTGTTGATGTGGTCGATGAGCTGTTGCTGGAACTGGCTCATCTTGAAGAAGTAGTTCTTCTCAACCAGTTTGTCCACCGTGCGTCCGCAGTCGGGGCAGTGTCCATTGTTGAGATCTTTTTCCGTGAAATATCGCTCGCATCCCACACAATACCATCCTTCATAGTCCGCCTGGTAGATGAGTTGGCGGTCCCAAAGGTCCTGGAGGATTTTCTGGACGACGATGATGTGGCGTTTTTCCGTAGTGCGGATGAAGTCGTCGTTGCTGATGCCCAGTCGTTCCCAGAGTTCTTGGAAGCGCTTGACGTAAGTGTTGCAATGTTCCAGGGGGGAGACGCCGTTGCGCTTGGCGGCCTGCTCGACCTTCTGGCCATGTTCATCCGTGCCCGTGAGAAAATGGGTTGGTTCGCCGAGCAACCGGTGGCATCGGGAAAGGACATCACCGAGAATGGTGGTATAGGCGTGACCGATATGGGGCTTGTCGTTGACGTAGTATATGGGGGTAGTCAAATAGAAGGTGTCTTTGCCCATGATTGAAGTCTCCTACATTAAAAAAAAGCAAAAAGGGAATTCGGCTGTCCTTTGCAGGTACAAAACAAGCCCGCTGGCAAAACGCCCCGGTTCGGGCGCGGTATGCAGCGGGCCCGTGGAGGGAGGGATTAGAAGGTCATCTGGACGCCGGTTTCACGGTTCCAGAAGAGCAGAATGGCAAGCAAGGTAAGCAAGACATTCATAATCAGCGCGTATGCGAAACCGTAAACGATATAAATGCCTGGCACAGTCGGCTCTTTGGTGTTGACATCCGCCATGTCGCCACGGCTGGAGAGTGCATCGGCCATCCAGAAGAGCTGCCAGTTCGGGATGGCGGCATAGAGCGCGGAGGCAATGTAATTGCCGGTGGCTGGCATCGGATGACGGTAGGTTCCGCCGACCGGTGTGCGAGGTGGATTGCCAGAGCGACGGAAGATGTACGAAGTGTAGTTCTTGCCTTCGACACGCTCCTGGTCGGCGGCTTCGCCGATCCAAGTATATTTCCAGGTCTCCTTCTTGGCGTCATAGACCGCCATGCGGATGGGAGGAGCCGCGAGATCGGCGAGGTTGTGGCGCCAGCCGAAGCCGTCTTTCCAGGCGGAGAACGGATCGTCGCCAAGATTGGGCAGTTCGCCAACGCTCTCGGTGGTGTCGGTCCAGAGATAGAAGTCCCCTTCGGGAGTCGTCTCGTTGACGCGTCGCGGTTCCGGCCAACTTTCGATGGAGGCCAGTTCCTGCGGCGTAAATTCATAGCTGTCAATCCAGAGTTGCTCTTCGCCGGCGGGAGGAGTGCGGAACCAAGGTTCCTTGGCGTTGCGCCCGATGAGGTAGTCGCTCATCAGGCCAAGCATGAAGAGCGCCGCGCAGAGCAGAAGGTTGGGCACAAGGCCGAATCGGGTGGAAAGCGCTGTGGCCAGCGTTCCCATGGAGCCAATGGAAAGGGTGATGAGCAACAGCGCGGGAATCGTTCGGAAGGCAAGGCCGACATGATGGCCGTCCGCCTGCTTGAAATGGCCAAGAACGGCCATCAGCGGGAGCAGGCAGGTCAGGGCGAGAATGGCGGCGGAGCAGAAGGACTGCCGGGTGACGTAGTTGTAGGCACCTGCGATGGTCAGGGCGATGGCAATTACCACGAAGTTTCCGTAGAGGAAGAAGTTGTCAATCCAGAACTGGTCGGTTGCCACGCGGAGACTCAGAAGCGATGCGACACCGGTGATGAAGCTGAAGAGGGTGGTAGCGGCCAGAATGCCGAGAATTTTGGCGATGATGAAAACAGGACGTTGCACGGGCTTGGACATCAGCAGCAAGGCGGTGCCGTTGTCGATTTCACGGGAGATGGCATAGCTGGAAATCATGATTGCCAGTCCCCAGCCGAAAACCATCATGGTGGCCATGGAACTGTCAATGACGAGCTTCTCCTGTCCGAAGAAGACAAAGAGGGTAAAGACCGGATACAGGAAAATCAGCACCAGCGCGGAAATCAAAATAAGGAGATAAATGGGCTCGCGCAGGCTTTCCCGGAAAGTGTTCTTGGCAATCTGGAATAGCGTAGTGAACATGGTGATTCCGTGGCAGTTGGATGAGTACTACAGGAGGGGAATGGCCTTAGGCGCATCCCCTCCCGGACGGTTGATGCATTCGCCTATTTGCTGGCGGCGGGGATGAGGTTGATGGCCTCGAAGCGGTCGAGCTGCTCACGGTAGTCGCGGGCCAGCCGGCGCAGGCGCATGATTTCACCCAACAGCTGGGCATTCTTGTCCCAGTCATTGCCAGAGATGGTCAATACACGGAAATTCTCGCTGGCCTGGCGGACGAGGTCGGCGGGGAAGTCTTCGTCTGCATTTCCGACGAAGATCACGACTTTGGGGTTGATATGGGGCAGCCACTCGTCTTTGAATGCACTGATGGCGATTTCCTGGCTCTTCTTCTTGTCGGTGCCTTGCAAATAGAAGAGGCGCGGAGTGTCTTCTGGATTATCCAAGTCATTCTGCACCAACACGATGGGCTGGCGCGAACGGTATTGCGCCAATTCACAGAGCAAACGCGGTTTAATGTAGTTGCCAGTAATCAGCAGGGTGTTCACGCGCGCCCGGGAGGTGCTGCTGCGGAACTTCTGGCAGGAAGTGGCGACAAAAGCCGTCAGGCACAGAGCCACGGCGAGTGCAACAGAGAATTTTTTCATCGTTTTTAAGGATTTCTTGGGCAAGATGTGCAGTGGGGATGAAATAAAAAGCTTTGTAAACATTATACTATATCTAAATCCGCGAAGTTGCCACGCTGTCAAATGAAAATTTTTGGTAAAATCCGACAATTTTTCGCATGTCTGCCGATTTTGCGGGGTTTCCGGGAGTGATTTTCCTGTGAAACATTGTTTTGTTTCCCGCCAGTTCGGCTTATGCGTCACAAATCCTACGGGAGCTGCCGCCCCCGCACCCCCGCTGCTTGAACCCGGCTTAGTCGGGTGCCCCC
>JAFXSU010000038.1 GCA_017525435.1 Victivallales bacterium | reverse complement strand
GGCATCATGAACGGCGTCACCGCCAACGGCGTGGCATACGTGAGCGGCCTTGACTACGCGGGCGCCATCACGCTGACCAAGGATCAGCAGGCGATCGACGTGACGGTCCGCGGCTTCGATACGATCACCTCGCGTGACGCCGAAGGCAAGCCGCTGGCGTACACCACGACCATTGCCAGTCTGAACGTGAGTTCGGGCGGCATCGTGAAAGGCGCGACCGTCGGCGAGGAAGGCGCGATCTATGTGAGCGAAGGCGCGAACGTGAGCGGCCTCTCCGCCTCCGGCGGACGGATCATCTTCGAGAACGCAGGCAGCGGCTGGGGCAACTACTTCCCGGCCAGCGCCACCGTGACCGGACTCGCCGTCGAGGCCGGCGGCGTACTGGAAGTCAACAGCAAGTTCGGCCTCACGGCGTCGAATGTTCAGATCGGCGAGAATGCGGGGCTGACGTTCACGCTCGGGGATACCGCGAGCGATGATTACACGCCGACCGCTCTGAACGGGACGTGGACGGCGGCCTGGGGCGGCGGCACATTCTATACCGATGACGGCACAATGTCCGGCTTCGGCGGCCAGTTCGGCCAGGAATACAAAGATCTTTTCTACTCCAGTTCCTACGTCTCCGCGCGTCTCTCCATGACCGTTGCCAAAGGCGGCACACTGACCGGAGCGGACCTCCGCGGCTACGGCAGCGTGCGGGTGACCAGCGGCGGCAAGATCCTGAACACCAAGATCAAAGGCGTGGGCATCAACATCGGCCCGAGCGGCTATGCCTCCGCGCTTTCCGCCACCACCGACCCTGACCGGACAGCCAATCAGACGCAGATCTTTGCTTACGGGAGCGGAGCAACGGTGGACAGCACCACGCTCAACGGCGGTCTGCTCGATTTGGATGCCGGCGCCGTGGCCAACGGCGTCGTCATGACCGCGCCCGAAGGCTATACCGGCGGTCCGGGCGATGCCGAACATTACGGACCGGCCGAACTGGACATCTACGCCGGCGGCACGGCGAACGACGTGGTCGCCAGCGCGGGTATCATCACGTTGGGCGGCGGCTCCAAGGAACCCGGCACGGCGGGTCCGACCCTGAACAACGCCGATGTCCATTCCTCGGCCTCGATCATCGTCATGAGCGACGACGGTGTCATGACCGGCAAGCTGAATCTGGGCGGCACGGTCGTCACGACCGCGAAACGCTATGAATGGATCGAAGTGGAAGTGACCGATCCGGACACGGGCAATGTCTATCCGGACTGGCAGCGTGTGGAAAAGAACAACGCGACCGTGGACGCTTCGAACCTGACGGTGAACTTCGACCTGACCGAACGCGATGGCACCGAGACTGTGGCGATGATCGACAACCTCGCGAACCTCGAAGGCGTGACGCTCGGCACCATCACCATCAGCACCGACCAGGCGAACGGCAGCTATGTCCTGGCGGGTGGCTCCGAGTCCTTCAATGGAAGCCTTACCGTCAAGTGTGAAGGCGACCAGGACCGTACCATCAGCGTCGGTGACATGCTGCAAGTCCAGGAAACGGTTTACAAGCTCTCCAACACCACTGACGCCGGACTCGTCTTCTCCATCATGAGCACGGACGCGGCGGTCACGGACATCCTTGCCACTGTCGAAGGGCAGCCCCTCCAGAAGGGCACCTGGGTCAACAAGCCTGTCAACATCAAGGTCGAGGTCAACCAGTACTCCAAGTCCATCTGGTATCGTGTCCGCAAACTGGTGGCGCTCAGGGGCTACGATGAATGGCTGGAACTCGACAACGAGGCCGGAATTGATATCGCCGAATACTGCGAGGTCGATTTCAAGGCCGTCTCCGAGAATGGCGTGGATTCCAAAGTCGTCACCTATACGGTCAATTATGACAGCACGCCCGCAGCAATTACAGACCCGCAGTTCTCTTCCGTCACAGGAAACTCCTGGTATGACGATGGCGACGAGTGCGTGGTCTCCATGCTGGTCACGGACAATTTGGACGAGGCGCCAATCCTTGAACTCCAGACTGCCGAAGGCGAATGGACGCCGATTGCTCAGGGCGCAGACGGCCGCCACGCCTTCACCGTCACTGGCAACGGCAACTACAATGTGCGTGCCACAGACCATGCGGGAAACGTTGCCAGCGAGGTCGTCTCCGTGGACTTCTTCAATCTTCCGGTCATCGCCGAGGCAGATGCCGACGGCATCGCTTGGGAAGGCCATGCAGATGCCCAATATTCTGTCGCTCTCAGCGGGGAAGCCGGCACGGTGGCGTTTGACGTCGAAGAGGAAACGTCCATCAGCCTCTATAACCTGCCGAACGGCGAATACACGCTGTCGGTAGGCTACTCCGATGCAGAGCACGGGGCTGTGGAAACCACTATCACCCAGGCGACGGAATACAAGCCGTCCGTCTGGGCCGCCGTGGACGATGGCGTGGTGGATGTCTTCTTCGCGCAGAACATCGGCGTGTGGAATGGGCAGTTTGTCGGGCGCCACACTGGCATTAAAGATGGCTGGGAAGGCACACGGGAGACCGTCTCGTTGGAGGGCAAGAACCGCCTGGCCGATGTCTTCGTGGGCGGGGCGGTGGATGCAAGTATCCTGCTGCTCACCGACGAGGGACTTGGCGATACGCTCTTCGTCGATGACCTCTATACCGAGTTGCCCGGCGAACTTGAGGAACAACAGGCGCGAGTCGCCCAAATCAAGGAGATCTATGCTGGCGCAGGAAACGACCTCATCGACCTGACCAGCCAGCGATTCGAGTATGTCGGAAGCGGCATGGTTGTCCTGGGCGGCGACGGTGACGACGTTATCTGGGCGAACAAGGGCAACAACCTGCTCTTCGGCGATGCCGGAAATGACCGCATTGTCGGCGCCTCCGGAAACGACTTCATCGCCGGCGGCGCGGGAGACGACGTGATGCACGGCGGTGGCGGAGAAGACACCTTCTTGTTCGGCGGAGACTGGGGCAACGACACTGTCACCCAGCTCGCCGACGGCAAGGTCACCCTCTGGTTCCAGGACGGCGACGACTCCAAGTGGGACGCCGAGAAGCGCATCTACTCCGACGGCGCCAACTCCGTCCAGATCCTCCCCGGCGTGGCCGATGTCGCGCTGAAGTTCGGCGACGATGACTCTGAGTTGTACCAGGGTCTCCTCGCAGGCGGTGCTTTCGACCAATCCGCCAGCGATAAGATCTTCAACGAAAAAGACAAGGGAATACTCGCGTAATAGGTGAGAAGTTCGAGGTTAAAGATTAGAGGTTAGAGCGACATGGACAGAATGCGACAATTTTGGACAATTTTGCTGTTCGGTTTTGTGCTGACAGGATTTGGCGCGGTGGTTCCGAAAAATGAGCAACCGCTGGAACTCAAGGCGGGCTGGAACCTGGTTGCATTGGAAGGAACGCCATTGCTTCCGCAGAAAGAACTGCTGCCGCTGAAGCCCCTGGTCTTCGACAAAGAGAGCCAGTCGTATGTCCGTTATGTCGAAGGGATGGAATTGGAGCGCGGACAGGCGGTCTGGCTATACAGTGAGGAAGCCCAGTCTATAGAATTGGCCTTGGTGTCCACGGACGCTGCGCAGACATCTGAGGCGCAGCCTGACGGTGACCCCTGGAGCATGATTGGTGCGGCAAGCGACACTCCATCCTGGCTGGAGGATGTCATCCAGCCCTTCTTCCGCTGGGATGCCCAACAAGGCTTTGCGCCGACGAATGATGTTGTCAAAGGGCAGGGCTACTGGGTGCGGCTGAAATAACTGTGGGAGCCCTCCACGGGCACAAGCCGCGTGCTCCGTGCCATACGGTTGACAAGGCCTAGACTCTGCCACATAACTTATTCTCCCTCAAGATAGTTCGATGTCTAGGGTGGAAAAGTATTGTCCAACCGGTGCGATAGAGTCACGTAGGCCATTTCGTTGCCAACCCCGTTTTTTTCTCTTGAGATACCTCAGGAGGTGACAGAGATATCTCAAGGCAAAAGGTGGGCAAATTGGCGTCCTTGTCGGGCATGTCTGAAGCAAAAGTGCTGGTGAACCAAGTCCAGCTGGCATCGCTTTAGGCCTAGCATGGTTATTCCCAGCACGCAGTCGATGCCAGGCGACGGAATCATCATTTTCAGCAGCTGCGGCATTTTTCCGGCTTTGATGGTGAACACACGGTTGCCAAGTCGGATTGCCAGGAGATGCAGGGTCGTATGAATCGCTCCTAGTATCGGGTTGTGGTCATCTACTTCGCCGCATGGTGCGACATCTGCCACAAGACTCGAACTGGCATACGAGACAAAAGCGCCACTGTCCAGAATGCCTTTGCATGACCGATCCCCGACTGACAGGTCAAAGTTGATGAGGACAGCATTGGGAGAAATATACAACGGAATCGATTCTTCGTATTCCTGTTGAGCTGCTTCATTCACCAGAATGCTTTGGGAATCAAAGTCGAACTCCCAGACATTTCCCATCAGGATATCCAGCCCCAAAAGTCCGTCAACTTCCTGTGACAATAGATGACTGTCGTTGATTTTATGAATCATCTTTGGATTTGAAAACAGTTGCTTTTCCTCGTTGCCCAATGTCAAGGTTGCTGCGATGCGTGAAAAACTTCTTTGGGAGCCGGTATCGACAATGTAGCGTTTCCCATTTCCCTTGGGAATAAGCACAATGTGACCGTTGTCAATCTCCATCTTGAATCTGCTCATCGTATGTCTCCTTTGGTTATTGGTTTCGGTTCTCAAATGGTACCTAATTGCACTTCTACAATTTTATGGGAGCTGCCGCCCCGTAACCCCTGCGGCTTGAAAACTCCGCTTAGTTGGGTGACTTCACGAGGAATATACCTTTGCTCTTTACAGATCGGCTAGATTGGCTAGTCCGGCTAGCAGGAATCCCAATATCATTCCTATGTAAAACAAATTGGTCCGGCACTTTGAAGATGCCGGACCAATTGCATTGTATAGATCTTTACATCAAATCCTTAGTCCTGGTATTTGACGGCGTCGTCGTAGAGTTTCTGGATTTCTTCGGAGGGTTTTCCAGTGAGTTTGGCGACGATGATGGCGGCGATGAGTCCGGCGAAGAAGCCCGGGATGATTTCGTAGAGTTTCGTGGCGCCGCAGCAGGTCAACCAGAGGATGTCCACGACGGTACCGGTGATGATGCCCGCCCGTGCGCCCTTGGAGTTGAAGTTGCGCCAGAAGAGGCTCAGGAGAATCGCCGGACCGAAGGCGGCACCGAAGACGCCCCAGGCATTGGAGACCAGCCCCATGATGCTGCCGGAGTTGGGATTGGTGGCGATAAGCAGTGCGGCCAGGGAGACAATCAGCACGATGAGTCGGCCATTCCACAGCAGCTCCTCATCGGAGGATTTGCCTTTGCGGATGATCGGCTTATAAACATCGCTGGTGAAGGCTGAGGAAGCTGCGAGCAACTGGCTGTCCGCAGTGCTCATGGCGGCGGCGAGGACGGCGGAGAGGAGCACGCCAGAGATTACGCCTGGGAAGAGGCGACGAACCATCTCGACGAAGACGATTTCCTTCTCCGCGATTTCCGGCTGGAAGCCCAGCTTGAGGCGGCCGACAATGCCGATGAATGCGGCGAAGAAGAGGACGATGACCGTCCAGGAGATGCCGATGATGGAGGATTTGCGCAGCGCTTTCTGGGACTTGATGGACATGAAGCGGATGATGATGTGGGGCATTCCGAAGTAGCCCAGCCCCCAGCCCAGTCCAGAGGCGATTTGACGCCAGTCTGCGAAGGCGTTGTAGTAGTTGGCAGGCAGTTCTGCGGCGGTTTCGGCAGGGCCTTGGAGCATGAAGCAGGCGAAAATCGGAGCCAGGAGCATTGCTCCGAGAATGAGCATTCCCTGGAAGAAGTCCGTCCAGCACACGGCGGAGAAACCGCCCAAGAAGGTGTAGCTGATGATGATGAAAGCAGAGAGGTACATTGCCTTGGTGGGGTCCATGCCGATGACCTTGAAGAAGAGGGTTCCGCATGCCTTGATGCTGGAGGCGGCGTAGATGGTGTAGGCCACCAGGAAGACGACTGCGCAGATGGTCTGGGTGGCGTGGTTGGTCGCCTTGAAGCGGTTGGAAAGGTACTGCGGGATGGTGATGGCATCGCCGGAGACGATGGAGAATCTCCGCAGGCGCGGTGCCTCGATGATCCAGCTGAGCGCATAGCCCAGCCCCAGTCCAATCGCAATCCAGACCTCACCCACGCCGATGGCATAGATGGATGTTGGCAGGCCCATCAGTAGCCAGGCGCTCATGTCCGAAGCACCGGCGGAGAGGGCGGCGACCCACGGCCCCATCTTGCGGTCCCCTAAGAAATAGGTCTTTTCGCCACCATTGCGGTCTTTGATGAAGAAATAAACCCCAATGGACAGCATGCAAAGCAGGTAGATGATGAAAACGGTGATTTCCGAATAACTCATGGACATCGGAGATGGTTCCTACAGGTTGGTTGCTGAACTGGTGCGGTAGGCGCCAAGGTTCGTTTTAGGGAAAAGCCTCGGTTACGGAATGAATTGCCGTGCCGAGAAAAACAAAGGAAAAAAGCGGAAAAGATATCCAAAAAGGTGACTCCGAGCATTTTATTGCAGGGAGCCACCTTTGGGAGTTCAATACGACGGAAAACCCGTCGAACGACTAGCGGCGGCCATAGCCACCCATTCCGCCGTGAGGACGGGGGCCACGCGGTTCGCGGGGCTTCGCCTCGTTGACGGTCAGGGTGCGACCATTGTTTTCTTTGCCATTGAGTGCGTCGATTGCGGCTTGCGCCTCGGCGTCATCCGGCATTTCCACAAAACCGAAGCCCTTGCTACGGCCAGTGTCATGATCCGTGATAACACGTGCGGAGTCCACTTTCCCGTACTGCGAGAAGAGCTCCTTCAGTTCGTCATCACGAACGGAGTAGCTCAGGTTGCCGACATACAGATTTTTAGCCATTGATTTGTAAAAGACAGGTGGGGCGTTCCCGGAATTTTGTTGGCTTTCCCCCGAGAGTTCAGGAAAGGAGCCTCCAGGCTCGAGAGCGAAAGGACGCACCGGAGGGCTTGAGCGACGGGAACCAACCCGCCGGAAAACTTTTCGATGTGTCGTGTAGGGACAGCTGCTCAATGCATCCCCCGCGACCTCGACCTGCGCCATGCGCCCAACCGGTTTTCAAACGGCGTCGCTTGTGCACTTAAGCCTAAAACGCGAAAAAATACAAAAAACAGGCTAATCTTATACAATATCACCTTGTGCGATATTTTCAAGCCGCCAAATGCATTTTTTTTCAAAAAGGTACAAGTCTTTTCAAAGGAAAGGCTTAACCCAGGGTGGCTGGCGGTTTGTTTCAGGCGATTGCGGCGAAACCAGTATTAGCAACTGGTCTTAGCATTTGAAGCCATGTTTTGCGAACCAGGCGGCGGCGCGTTCGCGTTGGTCGCCCTGGATTTGAAGCACTCCGTCCTCGAAGCGAGCACCAGTGCCCAAGGCCTTCTGGAGTTGGGCCCCCAGTGTCATTTGTTCCGTCAGTTCCAGCTCTTTCAGTCCATAGACCAGCGTCACGGTCTTTCCGCCTTTCCCCTTGCGTTGAATATTGAACGAAAGGCGTGGGCCAGCTGGCTCGGCGGGCTTGTCGGTTCCGACGGAGAGTGTTGCGCCGCCAAAAGCCTCCAGCAGTTTTTGGTCCTCAGGCGAGAGCGCGGCTTTGCGCTGTTCTTCCGGGGAAGGCGGTGGTGGAGGCGGTGGCTCCTGAGTCTTCGGCAGATCCAATTTGAGGCCGGCGAAAGGGTTGTTCCATGGTGTGGAACTCCCGGTCGCGGGTGGGGTGGGCTTTTTCTTCATCGGTGGATAATATCTCTATGTCAATGATTTAGCAGCATGTCGATGTCCACACGGCAACCTGGGAAGCATCGATCCAGTTCGGCACGGAGGTCGTCGTTGTCTTGAATTTCTTGGGACAAATGCTGAAATTCTTCCATTGGCACCTGGAGGACGCGGATGGGTCGCCCGGTCTTTCGGTCATAGATGATGAAAGTAAGTAGTCCTGCATCCTTCTGGGTGAAGTCGAAGAGCAGCCGATGACGTTGGGGGGTGATGCCCTCGGCTCCGCCGTTGAAGAGCTGGTATTTGGCGTACTCGACAAGCCGGTCGTCCAGCCCCTGCTGGTGCAAGGCGATTTTCTCGATGAAATCTGGCCGGGTGAAGACGAGCCGGACGGTTGGGCGCTGGAGGCCCTCGGCTTGCGCCGCCTCCGTTGCGCTTTCATCAAACTGCATTGCCAGCATGGTCTCCTCTTCGGGTGAGAGGGGATGCGCGGTCTGCACGACCATGAACGGATGCTGGTGATCTCGGTAGATGAGCTGTGCCGGCACATTGAGCATTGCCTGGCATTTTGGGCAGGCAACGCAGTTCAGGGTTCCGTGAAGGAGTTCTGGGAGATGTTCCGATTCCGCAGTGAGCACTGTCACCGGCTCGAACTCAAAATGCTCCGAGCAATGTGGGCAGGCTAGTTCCATGGCAGTTAACAGTTAATAATTAGCAGTTAGCAATTAGCAATTAG